>JAUWOH010000086.1 GCA_030612225.1 Desulfobacteraceae bacterium | reverse complement strand
CTGCCTGTCTGGTAAGGTATGCACCAGTTGAATCTCCGATTTGCATAAGATGTGGTATTATGTTTAAAAGCAGGGAAGGGGATGACCATCTTTGCGGTGATTGTATAAAAGAACCGAAAAGGTTTAAGATTGCGCGTGCGTTCGGTATTTACGACCGAACGATTGTGAAGGCTATCCATTGTTTAAAGTACAGGGGAAAAATTCAGATGGCCAGGCCTTTTGGAATGCTTCTTTTTGCTGCTTTTATCCGGTTTTGGGATATAGATAAAATCGATCTGGTTGTTCCTGTTCCTCTTCATCTTAAAAAACTAAGGGAAAGAGGCTTTAACCAGGCGTATCTTCTAATCAGGAACTGGAAACGGCTTGCAATGGATTTGAAGATCGTGATACCTGATATTATGATTGACAGGAATATACTTGTAAGAAGCAGATGGACAGAACCACAGACAGGATTGGGTCGCAAAAAGCGAATGAAAAACATAAAGAATGCATTCAAGATTAACGATTGTTCCAGGATTGCAGGGAAAAGAATACTACTTGTAGATGATGTCTTTACCACAGGAGCAACAGTAAATGAATGCGCAAAGACGCTGATAGGAGATGGTGCAAAAAGAGTAGATGTGCTTACTTTGGCACGGGCTATGTGAATTATGGATACAATTTCAAAAATAATAAAACTAAAAGATCTTCAAGAAAAAGTGGCTGAAATTAAAAAGTCAGGCAAAAAAATTGTATTCACCAATGGCTGTTTTGATATCCTGCATGTTGGGCATGTTCGCTATCTTGCTGCAGCCCGCTCTGAAGGAGATGTCCTGGTAGTTGGTTTAAATTCCGATGAATCCGTAAAATCGATAAAATCAACAAAAAGGCCGATAGTAAAACAAGACGAAAGAGCCGAAGTCCTTGCGAGTCTGTGGTGTGTTGACTATATTATTTTATTTAACGAACCGGATCCTCTTATACTTATTCAAACCATCAGTCCTGATATACTGGTAAAGGGGGATGACTGGGCTGAAGAAAATATAATAGGGGCGGACTTTGTTAAGAAAAAAGGGGGCAGAGTAGTGCGGGTTCAGGTAGTACCTGAAGCTTCTACATCAAGGATTATAGAAAGGATTGTTAAGAGATACCGGTGATACATATATTTTAGTAAATAATACCTGGTTCTATGGGCCAGGTCAGAGACAAACGAGATGCCGAATTGATTAACCCATGTTACGGGTTGCGAGTTACGAGTGATGAAATGAATTCCATCTAATTTTTAAATAGTAAAAACGTTAATATTCCTTCTTTGTTTTGTTCATATAAGTGCTTGAATTCGTTTCGTCCTTCGTGCTTCGTTCCTCGATTTTTATTGACCCGCAACCAGGCTTCGCCTCCGGCTACGCTCCGGCACCGGCTACGCCACGGCAAGCCAGTAACCCGCAACTCGCAACGTGTGGCGTTTACGATGGTAAACCCTACATGAGTAATCAAGGCTGAGCCCTCTGGATCCGGATCTTTACTCCTATGAGCTCTGAGCTTTTTTATACTACGAGGTATGAACTTGATATCAGCTAAAAGAAACGGCACTTCATTTTTACAGTTTCCGAATCTTGCCCGGTTTCCGGATATCCGACATGGGATTTTTACAAGAAAAAACGGTTACAGCAAGACGCCTTACAAAAGCCTTAATACTAGCTACAGTAATGGTGATGACAGCAGGAATGTTAAGCTAAACAGGTCGGCTATTTCGCAATGTTTTATCGGCAACGAGCTTGTTTTTGCAAAACAGGTACACGGAACAAAAGCTTTTGTGCTTACAAAAAACAGTATGCAATTTACAAAGAAGCTTTCCGATTTTATTCCGGAATGTGATGCCATGATAACGGACATGAAAAAAACATCCATTGTAATACAGGTTGCTGACTGCCAGTCAGTACTCATGTATGATCCTGTTTTGCAGGTAATTGCGAATGTTCATTCAGGCTGGCGCTCAAGCATAAAAAATATAATAGGACGAACAATAAGTACTATGAAAAAGGAGTTTAACTCAAAACCTGGCAGTATTGTTGCTGGTATAGGTCCCTCTCTTGGTCCATGCTGTGCTGAATTTGTAAACTATAAAGATGAGATTCCGGAAGCATTTTGGAAATACAAGGATGATTCAGATCATTTTGATTTTTGGGCAATAAGCTTAGGCCAGCTCTGTGACGCAGGAGTTTTAAAGAAGAATATATATTTGAGCGAAATATGCACCCGGTGTAATACTGATCTATTCTTTTCCTTTCGCGGCGAAGGGACTACGGGAAGGTTTGCTGCTGTTATAGGTCTGAAATGATTACGAGATAGATGACCGTTCACGGGTTCAAAGGTTCAGGGTTCAGAGGTTGTCGGTTCTCATCACAAATCTGAATCCTGGCGGGAATTCGTAATCTCTGACTGGAGAAGGCATGAGAATAGAACGATTTGAGGATATTAAGGTCGATAGAAAAGCAACCTTGAACCTCTGAACTCTGAACCCCTGAACGCTTACCTTTTAAATGCTTTATAGAGTGAAGCATCAAAGACCGCTTCATATCCTGACAACTTTGCAACGATCACATTCTCAGGATCAAGGAAGGTAAAGTCTCCTCGCATTATATGGTCGGTCGCTTCCTTTACCTTAAGTATTGCAGTAACACCTTTTGCAGGGAAACTGTCGCAATACTGTCGGTACGAAGCTAAGTAGCTTGGAAGAGAAACCTTTCCCACCTCTTCATAGCACCAGATAATCGCCATTTGAAAGGCTGAATCAAGGACAAGGGGATCGCCTATCCATCTGTTTCTTAAAGGGTCTTTCATCCATTTTTCAGGTGAGGGGGCGGAGGAAATTTCAGCAATTATTCCCTCAGAGGAGTAACCGATGATTTTCTTTATTCCCCGAAGCTCATTGCCGTGGAAAAGTATTTTTTCATATACCTCATTAATGCTGCGAGGATAGGTTTTTGAATCAAAATACTCTGATGAATTGAAAGTAGGCGGTCGGAACGGTTCATCAGTCAAAATGGCCTTTGCCCGTGAATGTATTACCGGCATATTATCTTTAAATCCGTCACGCAGTTCAACATCAACTTCGTAAAACTTTCCATTTTTCCTGGCTTTGCCTGCCATAAGACGGATTAACTTTTTTTCCTGATCAAGCTTGACGCCCTTTAAAATACGCATGTCGTCGAAGCCGTGAAGAAGAAGGCCTGGATTTTCATGAAGAGCACCATGCCCAAGCCATTCCGTCATCAGAGCAAAAGGAACTACAGGTTTCCCATCCAGGATGTGTGAATTAAGAACCGGGTATTTCTCAACATCCAACTCACGCTTAAAAGTAAGGGAAAGGTGATCTTTATTTTTTAAAACAGCTTCCTGCTCTCCTTCAGAAGACCGGCGTATTTTGCCTTCGGTCTTATTATCTGTAATTATATTTCCGCCGATAACTACTTCTGCCGGGGCGCTTTTTTCTCCCATCATTTCGTAAAGCATGCATTTTGCACCATCTTCCACGGGAATCAGATGTACGCCGTTTTTGGCAAATTCCCGTTTTAACGAAGAAGATACCATGCCTCCATCCCAGGGACCCCAGTTGATGGATATGACTTTGCAATCCGGTCTTAGTATCGACTCCTGCCAGGCTGTTTTGTTCAGCACTTCATTGGCCATGGCATAATCAACCTGACCCTTGTTTCCCATTCGGGCGGTTATAGATGAAAAAAGAACAATATATTTAAGGGTGTCCTCTTTTGTTGAATCAAGAAGTGCTTTCAGCCCCATTACTTTGGTGTCAAAAACCTTCTCAAACTGTTTAAGTGTTTTATCAGCGATAAAACGATCTTCAAGCACTCCTGCTCCATGGATAATACCTGTTATCGGGCCATGATTTGAGCGAATTTTATTGAAAATTGAGTTAACGCTGTCAAAATTGCGAACATCAACCGAATAATATATTACATCGGAACCCGTCGATTTCAGGCGGTCTATGTTGTTTGAGATTTCGCGATTTGCCATGTGTTTTTTATAGGCAGCTTCAATCTTTTTGGGTGATGCCTTTTTTTCGCTTAATTCCTTTTTAAGGATGGCTTTTTTTATAGAGGCCTCATCTTCTAATGATGCAAGCCATTTTGGTTCAGGTGATGGAGAAGGGGAACGGCCAAGAAGGATAAGGGTCGGTTTGCCATGATTTGCAAGGGCAAGTGCAGCAGAAGATGTTACGCCTCTTGCGCCGCCTGTGATAACAATAACATCGTCAGGTGTGAGATCGGCTGTATGCTTTAAACTCGCCGGATAAGGTGAAGATTCAAGTTCAAGCGTATTTCGCATTCCAGGTTTCAAATTCCGGGCAAAACCGATTTCAACAGGACTCGACGGATCGGGATATAAAAGTTCTGTCACGAACATCTTTGCAAGTCCCAGGTTTTCTTCCCACCCGGGTTCGATGTCAATGGCGCGGCAGCATACACCTTTCCATTCAATGGCGGCTGTTTTTGCAAGACCGATAAGACCGCCCTGCATGGGGTTGACAATTCCCCGGCCTTTAAAACCGAATGCCCCATCAAGCCTGGTTATTGTTGCAAAAATTGCTCCGCCTTTTCCAGCGGAATCGAGAAGGTCAAGCGCTACATGATTTGCCAGCAAAAATGCGTCTTTTAAATCCGGATTAGCTTTTTCAGCTTCAGGTTCAGCTTCAGGTTCAGGGCCAGTTTCAGCTCCGGCTTCAGGATTTCCGACAATTATAAGACCCGCGGCTTCAGGCAGTTTTTCTTTATACTTTAAAATATCCGATGAAATAAGAACGGTATTGATACCGAACAACTCAAATTCATCAACGATAGCCTGTGAAAGACCGGTTTTGTCATCGGTAATAAAAACTTTCCTGCCACCTGGAATAGATATCCTGTCTCCTTGATGGAATTTCTTTTCAACTACGGAAACAACTCTTCTATCAATATTACCTGTAAGGATAAAAGATTCATTTTCAGATATGCTGCCGGATTTATCATCTGAAGGTTGAATTTCTGAAGCGGTAAGATTTAAAGACTCAGAGCTGGAATTATTTGAAGATACGGTTTCTATAGCTTCGTTTTGGAGGTATTGGGCGATCTGTCCCAGAGTTTTCAGGGTGCCTATGACATCGGGTGAAATAGATGGAAGAGCAGGCATTTCTTCTTCAAGGGTTGAGAGTATTTCAACCCTTTTTATGGAATCGATACCCAGGTCGGCTTCAATATCCATATCAAGGCCGAGGGTTTCGACAGGATAACCGGTAAGCTGACTGACTACTTCAAGCAAGGTCTCTTCTACATTTTTGTTTTCACCATGGGACGGCCCGTTATCTTTTACTTCAGGCAAAAAAGATACATTATTTTTATTTTGTACTTCCGGCTTGATTGATGCATCACCTGCCAGAGAACTGTCCATGTATTCGGCGATCTGTCCCAGTGTTTTCAAGGTGCCTACAACATCAGGAGAAATGGATTGCAGATCAGGCATTTTTTCTTCAAGCGTGGAGAGTATTTCAACCCTTTTTATGGAATCGATACCCAGGTCGGCTTCAATATCCATATCAAGGCCGAGGGTTTCGACAGGATAACCGGTAAGCTGGCTGACTACTTCAAGCAGGGTTTTTTCTATATCTTTTCGCTTGAGCCCGGATGTTTTAAGGCCTGATTCTACAATGACTTTTTCAGGCAGGGCTTCGACGCGACTAACAGTATTAACCGGGTCAGGAACTGCTGTTTCCATGGTGTCAGGTCTGCCTGTTTTTTCAGGGTACTTCAGGGCGTCTGTTTTGTTTTGATCTATTTTTGCATCGGGTTCTGCATCCGGTTTTGCAGGCTGGGATTTTATACCCAGAGAAGCTCCAACAAGTCGCTGTGTGCTTTCCATCATTTCCTGCAAGGAACGGCTAGCCTCGGTTTGGGTTTCTAAAAATTTTTGATGGGTTTCAGCAGTCTGCCTTTGAAGATCCTGCATCGATCTTAAGCCTTGTTGAACCAGCTTTAGTGAATCGATAACAAAATTTGAATGATTTTGATTGTTGTTTTCCATTATGTGTAGTTTTCCGTCGATATAATCTGTCTCAATATTTTCTCTTTGTGAACCACTGCTTTCAGGCTGCCGCGGCGATATATCGGGTTTATCATTTCTTGGATTGTTTTTGATTTCGGTTGCAGGCCTTATGCTTTTATATTCAGATTCATTGTTTTCCGGGTCAGCATTTTTAGCTTCAGGTTTAGCTTCAGGTTTCAGTTCAGGTTTCGGTTTTACGTAATTTGCTCCTGAAATAGGAATGCTCATTATCTGCTTTCTTGCTTTTAAAACAGGATATTCCCATTTGCTTAATTCAACAGGATATCCCAAAGATGCCAGATGACAAAGTGTTGCCGCAAGATCAAGAACTCCGAAACGAGTTCCCGAAGATCTGTCCATGGAAATCGATGTAAAATCGTGACCTGCTAAAATAGACTTCACAAGACCGGTCATAACTGACCTGGGCCCGACTTCGATGAATGTTTTAACACCTGATTTAAAGATATTTTCAATTTCGCTTTTAAAATCTACAGGCCTAAGAAGATGTTCACCTAAAATCTCTTTTACTTTTTCAGGCTCTAAAGGATAGGGGAGTCCTGTTGTATTAGAGAAAACCGGGATATCCGAAGGCGTGATTTCGATATCTTTTAAGTGCCCGGCAAAAGGCTTTTGCGCATCTTTTACAAAGATGCTGTGGAATGCGGCTGATACCGACAGTTTTACAGTCTTAAATCTTTTTTCCCTGCATATTTTATCAGCGCGGGAAATGTTTCTGGTCGATCCTGAAAGAACACCCTGATCAGGGCTGTTTCTGTTTGCAAGAATTACATCCAGGCTTGCATCTGAAATCAGAGCATCCAGTTCATCAAGGGGAGCTTTAACAGCAAGCATACTACCGCTGTCATGATTATTTTTCCTGCCTGCTTCTGCCATAGCCTGGCCCCGGCAATTTGAAAGAAAATATAAAGTGTCTTCATTGATCCACCCTGCAGCGCAGAGTGCTGCCAGTTCACCAAAGCTATGTCCACATGTAACGTCAGGTTTTATGCCGAATCGACTGAGAATTTTCAGCATTGCCAGGCTGACGGCTCCAATGGCCGGTTGAGCAATTTCGGTTCTGGTTAAATTTTCTTCCTGAGCTGTCTTTTCTTTTTTACTAATGGCCGGTACAGGATAGATAAAATCGCTTAGACGAGATTTTCCTTTATATTTTTTATTTGCTTTTTCTATGGTGTCAAGAGCTTCCGGAAAAATGCAGGCCAGATCACGGCACATGCCGACATACTGGCTTCCCTGGCTTGGGAAAACAAATGAAATTTTTTCGGGCTTCTTACTTGAGCCATAATAAATATTATTTTCATTCCAGTTTAATTTATCCTGGTTTACATCAAAAATATTCATGGCTTTTGAAAAAAGAGCAGACAGATCTTTAGAATGTTCAAGGACTAACAAAAGCCTGTATTGATCTTCAGGTGAAAAAGTTTGCCTTGTTTCGGCAGCCTTTATTGCAATATCTTTAAAAGGCAAGCCGCTTTCAATAAAGGTTTTGAAATTTATGAAACATTCTTTAAGTTTATTCCGGTTCGAAGCTGACAAGGCAACAATTTCGACTGAACCGTCCCAGGAAATCCGCTTTTTATTCTGTTCGTATTCTTCCAGAACCACATGGAAATTACTTCCGCCGAATCCAAAAGAGCTGACGCCTGATCGACGGGGATGCTCTTTATCAGCAATCCAGGGTCGGGTATCGGTATTAAGATAAAAAGGAGATTTGTCTATATCAAGGCCGGGATCAGGGTTTTCAGCTTTCAACGTAGGAGGGAGCACCTTGTTGTAAAGCGAAAGAGCGGATTTTATAAGACCTGCCGCACCTGCTGCTGCCTTTGTATGACCTATCATTGATTTAACGGAACCGAGTGCGCATGTATTGCCATCATCACAGGATTCACTGAAAACCTGGCGGAGCGCTTTGAATTCAACCATATCTCCGACGATGGTTCCGGTACCGTGAGCTTCGATAAGCCTGACAGTAGCGGGAT
Source organism: Desulfobacteraceae bacterium (assembly GCA_030612225.1). Lineage (GTDB taxonomy): Bacteria > Desulfobacterota > Desulfobacteria > Desulfobacterales > JAUWMJ01 > JAUWMJ01. The sequence goes on along the minus strand of JAUWOH010000086.1, from coordinate 2,059 downwards.
CTACATCTGAATTTTTGTATGCAGTTTGGAGTGATTTCGCCTGACCCTCCGGTTTTGGTGCATAAATGCTTTGCGATCTGCCGTCGCTTGAAGTTCCAAGAGCCTTTATTACAGCGTAAATCCTGTCTCCGTCTTTCTTTGCCTCTTCAAGTCTTTTAAGAACAAGAAGGCCGACTCCTTCTCCAAGCACCGTACCGTCAGCATCTTTTGAAAATGGTCTTGCATCTCCGGTCGGTGAAAGAATATGGGTCTTTGAAAAACACATATACATGAAAATGTCATTGAGCGTATCCACTCCACCGGTAATAACCATGTCGCTTTTACCTGATATAAGCTCCATGAGAGCAAGGTGTATTGCGCTCATGGAACTGGCGCATGCTGCGTCAACAACACAGTTGGTGCCGCCAAGACCAAGGCGGTTGCATATTCTTCCTGCTACTACATTTCCCAAAAGGCCGGGAAAGGAGTTTTCCTGCCATGAGACATATGAATCGGATATTTTATCAATTACTCTTTTTGTTGTTTCAGGGGATACGCCGGCCTCTTTAAGGGCTCTTCGCCATTTCGGAAAACCAAGTCTTGAACTTAAAGGTATGACAAGTTCCTGTGTTCCGGTAATGCCGAGTATTACGCTGGTTCGGTCCCTGTTAAATGATCGGTCATCGTCGTCGCCATAACCGGCGTCTTCAATGGCAATTTTAGCTGCCATCAGGCTAAGAAGCTGGGAAGTATCTGTTGCTTCAATAGAATTGGGCGGAATTCCGAATTCGGCCGGGTCAAAAGATAATGGAGGAATAAAGCCCCCTCGCTTGCAATAGGTATGATCCGCTTTTTTGGGGTCTTTATCAAAGTAGTCATCAGTTGACCAGTGAGTTTCAGGGATGTCGGTTATGCCGTCTTCGCCGCGGGAAATAAGGCGCCAGTATTCCTTGACGCCCGGAGATTTCGGGAAAAAACATCCCATACCTATAATGGCAACAGGAATATTTGGTATTGTTTTGATATTATTCAATTTGCAGTACTTTGAATCAGCTTTTTATGAAACATTTTAAGTTTTAAGTCTCTTTTAAAACAGATACTATCATTAACATAAAAGATAAAACTTAACACTTAAAACCTGATGAATTCATCACACTTGATAATTCTATAATATAACGCATAAAAACCAGATTTGCAAGCACTTGACAATAAATAATATGGTTGATAAGGTGGTATAACAACTTATCAAGATAAAAACATGATCAAATTTTACACAAACAGGGAGTTGTCACAAAAACTAAAGATTAATCTTGCCAGGTGGAAGCGCTGGTCCCGTGAGTTTTTGCCGCCTGATCCGCTAGGTGGTATGCAATCCGGGTATGCAAGACAATATTCAATAGATAATGCCTTTACGGTCTATCTTGGCGGCCATTTAGTCGGTGAACTCAAATATACCATTCCGGAAGCAAAGAAAATACTGGAAGATTTAAAAAAGTGGCTAAAGGACAACGATTTTTTCATAAATACTAAAAACGCAGGGAAAACCGTAAAAGATGCAAAAGACTTTGTTAAAGAGTATATCATTTTTATTTTGCGGGAAAATGATTTAAAAAACAATTCAAGCAGTTTTTCATACCGGATCCGTGGGATAATAAATAATATACCGGTCGATTATAATGAGTACAGGGTTAGAGAGGAACGTTATATTGAGGAATATGTTCGAATTGATGAAAGAAATAAAATTAATAATAATATAGAAGCCGAAAAAATGTTGAAAATAACAATGATTCATCGTTATTTTAAATTTTGTCTGAATTAAGGCTTATGGTTTCGTAAAAAGAAAGAAGATAGACCTTCGACAAGGAGAGGGGTTTTTTGACTTTCAAATAACTAAATCATAACAATATGATATGATTGACAAGTTATTCTCGGTTACAGTGTCGCAAAGCGTTTTTTGAACATCGAACATCGAACGTTGAACATTGAACATCGAATGATGAAATCGCTTCGCTCCGGCGGTTTATAAATCGGCAGAATACCTTATTCAAAATTCGATGTTGGACGTTCGATGTTCGATGTT
>JAUWOH010000276.1 GCA_030612225.1 Desulfobacteraceae bacterium | reverse complement strand
TATGAGTTTGTCGCCCAGGCGAACATGACAGATCCGGCTGTCTTTGATCGATTTAGCCTGGATAACTTCCCGAATTGCTTCAAGGAGTATGCAGATCTTCTCGACTGGGATGAATACTGGCATACAATCCTTGATACAAGTGACGCACCATGCTGGAAATGGTTTGTAGGCGGGAAAATTAATGCCAGCTATAATTGCATTGACAGACACCTTGCAAAAAACAAAAACAAAACGGCAATTCATTTTGTTCCTGAACCCATGGAAGAAAAATATGAACACATAACCTACCAGGAACTTTACGTCAGGGTAAACGAGTTTGCCGCACTGCTTCGTGATTTTGCAGGATTGAAAGCAGGAGACAGGGTAACCCTTCATATGCCAATGACACCTGATCTCCCGATTACAATGCTCGCCTTAGCGAGGCTTGGAGTGATTCATTCCCAGGTGTTCGGCGGTTTCAGCGGAAAGGCATGTGCGGACAGGATAGTAGATTCCAACAGTCGTGTTCTGATAACTGTGGATTCCTACTACCGGAGCGGAACTCTTCTCGATCACAAGCAAAACGCAGATATTGCAGTTGACCTGGCTGAAAAAGATGGACAGAAGGTTGATAAGGTCCTGGTATGGCAACGTTATACCGGGAAAGCATCAAGTCCTACACCCATGGTTGAAGGTCGTGATTATTTTGTAAATGATGTGCTGAAAGATTATTACGGGGCACGAATAGATCCGGTCCCCATGCCGGCTGAAGCTCCTCTGTTTCTCATGTACACCAGCGGAACAACCGGAAAACCAAAAGGCTGCCAGCACAGCATTGGTGGATTTCTTGCTTATGTAGCAGGCACTTCAAAGTATGTTCAGGATATTCATCCGGAAGATGTTTATTGGTGTATGGCGGATATAGGATGGATTACAGGACATTCATACATTGTTTACGGTCCTCTCGCTATATGTGCATCTACGGTTATTTACGAAGGCGTTCCAACCTATCCTGATGCAGGCAGGGCATGGCGGATTGCACAGGATCTGGATGTTAACATTTTTCATACCGCACCCACTGCGATCAGAGCTTTAAGAAAAATAGGCCCTGATGAACCTGCCAAGTATAATTATCAATTCAAGCATATGACAACAGTTGGTGAGCCCATAGAACCCGAAGTCTGGAAATGGTATCATAAAGCTGTCGGAAAAGGTAAGGCGATCATAGTTGATACCTGGTGGCAGACGGAAACAGGAGGTTTTCTTTGCAGTACATTGCCTGGAATAAAACCGATGAAACCGGGCAGTTGCGGACCGGGTGTGCCGGGTATTCATCCTATAATCTACGATGACGAAGGGGAAATTCTTCCTGCAGGGGCCGGAAAAGCAGGAAATATCTGCATCCAAAATCCGTGGCCCGGAAGTTTCCAGACAATCTGGGGAGACAGGGATCGGTATGTTGAAACCTATTATGCAAAATATTGCAAAAATACCGACTCAAAGGACTGGAAGGACTGGCCGTATATGACAGGCGATGCCGCTGTTGAGGCCGAGGACGGATATTTTCGTATTTTGGGACGTATCGATGACGTCATCAATGTTTCCGGTCACCGTTTGGGAACTAAAGAGATCGAGTCTGCTGCTCTTGTATGTGAAGAGGTTGCAGAAGCAGCGGTTGTTCCTGTAGCCCACGAAATTAAAGGAAGGGAACCGGATCTTTATGTGGCATTGAAGCCGGGGATTGAAGCAACACCTGAATTGCAGAAAAAGATTTCAGATGTAATTTGTGAGGAAATCGGTAAGATCGCCAAACCGAGGGGGGTATGGATTGTGTCGGACATGCCCAAAACCCGTTCAGGAAAGATTATGCGCAGGGTTCTCGGTGCAATTTCCAATAATCAGGACGTGGGAGATGTTACAACTTTGGCCAACCCTGAAATAGTTGAGGAAATCCAGGCTATGGCTAAAAAATAAGATTTTTTTGTTCTTTTACAATTTGTAGTTAAATTTCGTCAGTATCAGGATACCGGCTAGAAACCGGTTAAAAGGGAGAGAAAACGATTTTCTGAGTAAAAAGCCCGGTAAAATATTTCCGGTTGATTTAGAGGAAATACTTAACTTTTATTTTTTCGTTAATCTATACCGGGTTTTTTACCCAGACCTGACAGATTTTAGAAAGGAGGTGTTTTAATAATTTCCTGATGCTATTTGAATTATTATCAGAAATTTGATGATAAGAGTTAAATTTTATTGACCATTGCACAGGAGGGAAAAAATGAGTGGAACCACTTGGGTTTACATAATGCTTGGCATTTATATTATTTATTGTTTTTACTGGGGGTTAAAAGGTTATTTTACAGAAAAAACCTCCGCGGGATATGCCATTGCCGGCCGGTCTATCCCCTTTTTCGCTTTTTTACTTGCGGCTACGGCGGCCTCTTTTTCAGGGTGGACATTTATCGGTCATCCGGGGTTAATCTGGCGTGACGGTCTGGCCTATGCTTTTGCCTCATTCTATGTTCTCACCATTCCCATTACAGGAACATTCTTTAATAAGAGAGTCTGGCTCATGGGCAAAAGATACGGCTTTATCACACCAGGCGACATGTATGCTTATTATTTTAATTCTGAGCCGATAAGATTCCTGGTTGTTATAACTGCGGTTTTATATTCTCTGTTTTATTCCGCTGTTCAGCTCATGGCGTCGGCAGCGCTTTTCCATATAATCGCCGGTGTCCCGATTGCATTCGGTGCTATTTTTATGGGATTTATCGTATGGTTCTATGTATGTACCGGCGGTTTGAAAGCAAGCACATGGGTAGGAGTCATTCAGTTTATACTCCTTGTGGGCGGTATTATTCTTCTTGGATTCTTCGTAATTACCGGCGAAGCCTTCGGAGGATGGGAAAAATTTTCAATAGCTGTTGCTGCTTTGGATACAAAATTTCTTGAAGTTCCCCGTGTGATAAACATTGGCCTTGGTGGGGCATCAGGAGAATCAGCATGGACGGCTGTAATGATTCTTACTTACATGTTTGCACTTATGGGCATTCAGTCCTCTCCGGCCTTCACCATGTGGACCTTTGGTATTAAAAATCCCAAGCCTCTTGCCTGGCAGCAGGCTTTTATGTCCACATTTGTGGTCGGGTTTGCTCTTTTCTTTTTTACAGCTTTCCAGGGTATGGGTGCAAAAGTTCTTCAAGTTGCCGGTAATGCAGCCTTTCTGGATATAAATCAGGCAACAGTTGTGCCGGTACTGATGAAGGAATTTCTGCCGCCATTTGTGCTGGGCGTTGTTTTTCTGGGTGCCATAGCGGCAATTCATTCAACTGCCGCACCTTATATCGGTACCGGCGGATCGATCCTGCTGCGTGATATTTACTGGCGTTATATCAGGAATCAGCAAGCAGGACATGCGGAACAGATCTGGGTAAATAGAGTCCTGGCTACACTCCTTACAATAGGAGCCCTTTCCATTGGACTAACTTCAAAAGCTGCCCTTGTTATTTTGGGCGCTCTTGCAACGGCATTCGGATTTGTCATGTACGTACTTCTTCTGGGGGTAATATGGGGTTTCAGATTCCCATCAATCGGTGCAGTGCTTGGAGTTTTAAGCGGCATGATTGCTGTTTTTCTTACCTATAAAATTTGGCCCAACCCACTTTCCATGCATTGTGCATTCTGGGGTACATTCACAGGTCTTATAGTTGCCTATATTTGCAAAGGACTAGGAATTAAAGATAATGAAGAAACCATAAAGAGGCAAAATGAGGTGCGAGCCTTTCTGGATGACATAGATGCGCCAAGTGAAAGCGGTAAAGCATGGCGTAAGGTAATGATGTTTGTCGTACCTGTATGGTATTTCTTTGCCATAGGTCCTGCATGTATTCTCGGCAACAATGCATTTTCCTTTTCAGGGTTCACACCCCTGTGGTCATGGCAGATAACCTGGTGGATTCTGGGTATAATCATGATGTGGGCTCTGTGTTTCAAGGCTCAAATGTCCACATTGGCTGATGACAGGATTGAACGTATGGAAACCGAGCAAATGATTGTTGTTAAGGAAGCTTAACTTGAGAAAGGTTCACAGTTCAAGGGTTCACGGTTCAAGGTTAAAGATTGAGGCAACCAACCGTGAAACTTGAATCTCAACAACCTGAACTAGTAACCTTAAATTAACAATTTTAATAGGAGATAATAATTATGAAACCAGAAGATATATGGGTGATAGTTCTTGTCGTCTTTTCAGTCCTGTTCACCGCATCATTCGGATGGGGGCTGTGGGGTTAGAATACTTATCTATTTAAAAAGATGTAACTATTCAGGTTTAAGGTTTCACGGTTTAGCGGTTCAGGGTTTTCATTTCTTACGATATGCCAGATAATAAATCGTATAATTAACCGTGAGTTTTGAACCGTGAACCGGACAACCTGAGTAGTAATAAATAGATACGGTAAAAAGATCCGGCCGGAAGAATTTATTTCTTTTTCCGGCCGGAATTAACACTTTTATAAAATATTTTAAGTACCATCCGTCTGTGGCGGAATCAATAGGCAGTTTTCTTGCTTTGATAAAAATACGCACCTTCCGGAAATTTACCATGAATAATAAATCAGCAGCATGCTGAAGGAGGATATAACATGACCAACCCGTATGATGAGGCTTACGAAAAATCTATTAAAGACCCAGACAGTTTCTGGGCGGAAGCGGCTGAGGATTGCCACTGGTACAAAAAATGGGATAAGGTGCTGGACGACTCCAACAAGCCGTTTTACCGGTGGTTTACCGGTAG
>JAUWOH010000113.1 GCA_030612225.1 Desulfobacteraceae bacterium | reverse complement strand
CGGGCACGCAATGCTTCAACCATTTCAAGCGCAATATATCCCATACCTATGACAATAACCTTTTTGACAGAGTTATCCTTTAAAAATTGCTTGATTTTCCTGCCGTCTTCAAGGCTTTTTAAACCCAGAACACCAGGAAGGTCAAAGCCCGGCAAATCGGGAATAACCGGGGATGCACCTGTTGCAATAAGGAGTTTATCATAGGGAAATTCAAACTTTTTTCCATCCATAGAAATACCACCCACGGTTTTTCCGGCAGGATCGATATTATCCACACAATGCCCTGTCAAAAGATTAATATCCTGCTTTTCCCTGAAAACATGGGCATGCCTTACAACAAGGTCTTCTATTTCCCTGTTCGGTTCGGCAATATTATACGGCATCCCGCAGGCACTGTAAGAAACATCCATGGTTTTTTCAAAAACAGTAACCTCCAAATTAGGCATGGTTCTCTTTGCTCTGCTTGCAGCACTCATGCCCGCTGCATCCCCGCCTATAATTACAAAATTCATAATTTTCTCCTTTTTTTCTTAAAAGCTATTTTTAAAGGAATAAAATGTGATTCATGTTTAGCGCTTTATCTTATATACAATTTTTGGTAACTATCCAGTTTCAGGGTTCATGGTTCAAAGTTCAAGGTTCACGGTTGGTTGCTTTGCACTCTTCTTATTTTTTGACATAGTTGATGAATCCACAAACAGTCCCGCCGCGGCGGAACACATGTACCTTTAAATTCGCCTGGGATATGTACTTTTCGTCCAAAGCTACGTAAAGTTCGCTCTGAACTTAAAGTGCAAGGCCACGTGGTTATCCGTGAACCCTGAACCTTACAACCTGAGTAGTTAAGATATTTTTATCACGAAAGAATAAAAATGCAAGGTCATCTGAAAAAGTCTAACATATCAATCAAGAAAAGAAAATGGCGGAAACAAAACCTGCCCAGGTTTTCTTATAATCCCTCTTTACCTATTACTACCAGAAAAGACGATATAATAAGTGCTATTAAAAAAAATCAGGTGGTTATCGTCTCAGGTGAGACAGGCTCCGGGAAAACCACCCAGATACCCAAATTCTGTCTTGCTGCCGGAAGAGGAATAGCCGGTAAAATAGGCTGTACTCAACCGAGAAGAATTGCTGCAACAACGGTTGCCCATCGTATTGCTGAAGAACTGGGAGAAAAGATCGGCAGATCAGTGGGTTACAAAATACGGTTTAAAGATAGAACTCGCCATGATTCATATATCAAGATTATGACCGATGGCATTCTTCTTGCCGAAACCTTAAGCGACCCCTATCTTAACGAATATGATACCATCATTGTGGATGAGGCGCATGAACGAAGTTTGAATATCGATTTTGTCCTTGGAATTTTGAAAAAGCTTTTAAAGAAAAAAAAAGACCTCAAACTGATAGTTACATCAGCTACCATTGACACGGAAAAATTTTCAAAAGCTTTTGATGATGCACCGATAATTGAAGTGTCAGGCCGTATGTATCCTGTTGATATACGATATTTGCCGGTTTGCCGGGATTCTGAAAAGCAAGGGCAGGCTGCAAAAAACGACTTAAGCCATGTTGAAATGGCTGCAGATGCTGTGAATACAATAAACAGGGAAAGTCAGTATGGCGACATTCTCGTCTTTATGCCTACGGAGCAGGATATTCGTGAAACATGCGAACTGCTTGAAGGAAGAAATTATAAAAACGCTTTTATCTATCCTCTGTTTGCAAGACTTCAGGCATCTGAGCAGTCAAAGATTTTTTCCCGACCCCCTGGCAGAAAAATCATTGTTGCAACCAATGTTGCAGAAACTTCTATCACGATACCGGGTATCAGGTACGTAGTCGATACGGGACTTGCGAGAATCTCCCATTACACCCCAAGGTCAAGAACTACAGCCCTTCCTGTTGTGCCCATATCAAGAAGCAGCGCTGATCAGAGAAAAGGCAGATGCGGCCGGGTGGGAAACGGCGTTTGCATACGCCTTTATTCCGAAGAGGATTTTCTTTCCCGTCCCCTCTTTACCCTGCCTGAGATATTAAGATCAAACCTTGCACAGGTCATTTTAAGGATGATTGCTCTGGATCTTGGTGACATATCCGATTTCCCCTTTATCGACAGGCCGGCCAAAAAGAGTATTAAAGATGGATTTGATCTTCTTTTGGAACTCGGAGCAATCATTGAAGAGCCTGGGAGATCGAAGTCAAAAGGTGCAAGCCGTTTTTTTCTTACTGAAAAGGGGAGATTAATGTCAAAGATTCCCATTGACCCCAGGTTGTCACGAATGCTCATCGAAGCTCAAGAAGAAGGGTGTTTGAAAGAAGTTACCGTTATTGCTTCCGTTTTGAGTATTCGGGACCCACGTGAACGGCCGGCGGAAAAAGCTCAGGAAGCTGACGAAGTACATTCAAAATTTTCAGACCCTGCATCCGATTTTATTACCTTTTTGAATATTTGGAATACCTATCACGATACCTGGAGGCGGGTAAAAAGTACAAACCAGATGAAAAAATTTTGCAGGACCCATTATCTGTCTTTTAAACGGATGAGAGAATGGCGCGACATTCATTCACAGATCTTAGCCATACTGAAAGAAAACGGGTTAAAGGAAAAAGATAAAAAGAGAGTTTTAAAAATTGCGAAGAATAAGAAGGGAAAAGACAGGCCGGAAGTATTTACCCCTTTTTACACCGCTGTTCACAAAGCGATTTTAAGCGGTTTCCTTTCAAATATCGCTGTAAAAAAGGAAAATAACTTTTTCCAGGCCGCAAAAGGAAAAGAGGTAATGATTTTTCCTGGTTCCGGGCTGTTTAAGAAGTCAAAGACATGGATTGTGGCTGCAGAAATGGTGGAAACATCCAGACTCTTTGCAAGGACTGTGGCAAATGTAGAAAGCAGCTGGCTGGAAGCTCTGGGCAAAGAGCAGTGTAAGTATGCATATCTGCACCCCCACTGGGAAAGAAACAGGGGCGAAGTGGTTGCATCCGAGCAGGTCAGCCTTTTTGGCCTGATCATTGAACCTGGCAGACCGGTTTCATATGGAAAAATTAATAGGGACGAAGCATCTGAAATCTTTATTCGCAGCGCACTCGTTGAAGGTGACATGAGACGGCCTTTTGATTTCATGAAGCAAAACAAAAGACGCGTTGATGAAATTAAAGATATGGAAAACAGACTCAGGCGAAAAGACCTACTGGTAAGCGATCAGGAGATATTCGAGTTTTACGCAGAAAGGCTAAGTGGAATATATGATATCCGAACCCTTCGGAAACAATTAAAGATAAAAGGCAGCGATAAATTTCTGCAAATAAGCAGGGAAGGTCTTCTCATTTATTCACCTGATAAAAATGAGCTTTCTGTTTTTCCGGATTGCATTGATATCGGGAACAACTCATTTGAATGTCTTTATAAGTTTAACCCGGGAAAGCCTGATGATGGCGTAACAGTTAAAATATCCTCATCCATTGCACCCATGGTTTCTCCTGGAACTGTGGATTGGCTTGTACCCGGCCTCTACAAAGAAAAGATAGCTGCACTGATAAAGGGGCTTCCAAAAGCATATAGAAAACAGCTTGTACCTGTGGCTGATACAGTTGATGAAATTATAAGGCACATGCCAAAGAGCAATAATTCCCTGATAACTACTCTTGGGCAGTTTATATATGAACGATTTAAAGTTGATATCCCGGCTTCAGCATGGGTTGAAGATGTGCTTCCTGATCACCTCAAAATGCGCATATTGATTACAGGCCCTAAAGGTGAAGAACTTGTTTGCAGTAGAGAAAAAAAGATTCTCGCCCAAAATTTTCCCGGAAGCGTAATTCCTGATGAATTTGGATCGACTGGAAAAGAATGGGAAAAGACCGGTGTAACCAGGTGGGATTTCGGGAACCTTCCTGAGAAAATTGATGTAAAGGTAAAAAACAAGGGAACCTGGACTGCGTACCCTGGTCTTGAAACCGATTCCAAAACGGCGAAAAGCGTAAATCTGCGTCTTTTCTACGACCATGATAAGGCGATCAAATCACATAAGGAAGGGGTCGTCGGCCTTTATGCCATTTATTTTGCAAAAGATTTAAAATTCTTAAAAAAAAGTCTGGTTATTCCCAAAGGGGTAGCTCATTATGCCGATTATTTCGGTGGCGCAAGGGATTTTGAAAAAAGGCTGTACGAATACATAATTACAGACATGTTTCAAAAAAACATAAGGACAGAAAAAGCCTTTTATTCCAATGCCGAAGCAGTAAAACCCGTCATGATTTCAAAAGGCAGGAAATTATTAGAGCACGTTATACCGGTTCTTGAGGCTTATTATAAAACAAGATCTGCTGTTTACGATCTTGAAAAATCAGGTAGTGTTAATGACGAGGCTCTTTCCTTTTTAAACAGATTGAAGGAAGAACTGACCAGCCTTGTGCCGGAAAATTTTATGGCTCTATACGGCAGCATGCGGTTTGTTTATCTGGTAAGATACATGAAGGCGATAGAAATCCGCGCACAGAGGGCGCTTATAAATTTTGAAAAAGAGAATGCAAAAGCAAAAGAATTAACAATTTTTACAGACAGCCTGAATGAACTGCTTAAAGGGCTTTCGCCTTTGGTATCAAAAGAAAAGAAAAATGCTGTGGAGGAGTACTTCTGGTTGATCGAAGAATATAAAGTCTCTCTTTTTGCCCAGGAACTGAAAACAGCCGTTCCTGTTTCCAAAAAACGGCTTGAGAAGAAGTTAAAACAGATAGAAAGGATGGTGTAAGCGTTCACAGGCACCGCATCTGCACGTGATCAGGGCGATCAGCATAGCACAGACTATAGCTGATTGCCCTGATCACGCACATCTGCAGCACCTGTGAACGCTTACAGAACGCAGATTGTGCAACCTTTTTGTTCCGAATGGGTATGAACGGCTACAGAATGGTGTAAGGTTTATTGGAAAAAAGAAACATCGAACATCGAACGTCCAACATCGAATGTTGAATAAGGCATTCTGCCAATTTTATAAAATGGTGGAGCGGAGCGATTTCATTATTCAATGTTCAACGTTCGATGTTCAATGTTGGACGTTCATCTTTATCCTGATTAAAAATTATAAAATGCCAAAAACTGATAATAAAAGTCCTCTTGTAAGTGTCATTATTCCCACATACAACAGGGGTTGGATACTTAAAGAGGCTATTGAATCCGTTTTGTCACAGGACTTTGACGATTTTGAACTGATTGTTGTAGATGACGGTTCCACGGACAACACGCGGGATATTCTTGATGGATATGCCCGTGATATTATAGTGCTCAGGCAGGACAACCGTGGGGTAAGTGCAGCCAGAAACGCGGGGATAGCTTCCGCATCAGGACGGTTTATTGCTTTTCTCGATTCGGATGATCTGTGGCTGCCTGGAAAACTTGCCAGCCAGGTTGATTTTTTCAAATCAAACCCCAATGCTTTGATTTGCCAGACTGAAGAGCTGTGGATCAGAAACGGCAAAAGGGTAAATCCCAAAAACCGCCACAAAAAGTTTTCGGGGATGATTTTTAAACATTCTCTGCCCCTGTGCATAGTGAGTCCTTCGGCTGTAATGTTGAAGAAAAGCCTTTTAGACAAAACAGGAGTGTTTGATGAAAGTCTTCCTGCATGCGAAGATTACGATTTATGGCTTAGAATAAGCTGCAAATACTCTGTCTTTCTAATAGATACTCCGTTTATAATAAAAAGGGGTGGACATGAGGACCAGTTGTCAAAAACGCCAACACTTGACAAATATCGGATACAGGCACTGAAAAAAATAATCGAAAGCGGTCTGCTTTCAAAGGGTCAGCACATCGATGCAGTAAAAATGCTAAAGGGAAAATGCGAAATTTATGCCCAGGGATGTTTGAAAAGAGGACGTAACGATGAGTCAAGATACTATTTTGATCTTGCTCAAAGATACGCACACAAATAAAGAAAACATCAGAAAAGTGTTTTAAGCTTATTAAGCATTTGAAATTAATAAGATAACTATATATTTTGCCGGTGTATAAAATTGTTGCATTAAGTATTTTATTTTGATAGGGGAAACGGATACTTGAATAAAACTCATTTTATTAAAGTGTATGAAGGGGGGGGGTAAAAAGGGAAAAAGTAAATTTAGGCTTATTAGATTTTAAAAATTTCTTTATTAAAAAAGGAGGTTAAGATGAAAAAAGCATTAATTTTGGGTGTTGTCCTTATGTTCGGATTTGCGCTTGTTATAGGGTGTGGACCATCAGGTGAAAAACAGGAAGCTGCTAAAGCAAAGACCACTTTTATAACAATAGGTACCGGCGGAATTACCGGCGTGTATTATCCCACTGGCGGCGCCATTGCCAAGATTGTAAACAAGAAAAAAGATGTTTATGGAATCCGCTGTACGGTTGAATCTACCGGTGGATCGGTCTTTAATGTAAACGCCATTATGGCTGGAGATCTCCAGTTTGGTGTTGTGCAGTCAGATAGACAGTATCAGGCCATTAACGGTCTTGCAGAGTGGAAAGACAAAGGCAAACAGGAAGACCTCAGAGCTGTATTCAGCATCCATCCGGAATCGATTACACTGGTTGCTGCTGTTGATGCCGGCATTAATGACATCGCTGATCTGAAAGGTAAAAGAGTAAATATCGGTAACCCCGGTTCAGGCCAGCGTCAGAACTCCATCGATGCTCTTGAAGCTGTTGGAATCGATTACAAAACAGACATGAATGCAGAAGGTATCAAGGCTGTAGAGTCAGCAGGTCTCCTCCAGGACGGCAGGATCGATGCCTTCTTTTACACTGTTGGTCATCCCAGTGGATCAATCAAGGAAGCAACCGCAGGCGTAAGGAAAGTACGTTTTGCCTCGATTACCGGTATAGACAGTCTCCTTGAAAAATATCCTTACTATGCCAAGGCATACATTCCGGTTAAACTCTATCCAGGCGCTGAGAATACGGAAAATGTTGACACTTTCGGTGTTAAAGCTACATTTGTCACCTCTATTAAAGTGCCGGAAGACGTGGTATATGCAATTACCAAAGAAGTTTTTGACAACTTTGATGATTTTAAAAAGCTGCATCCTGCTTATGCAGTGCTGACCAAAGAGGGTATGCTCGAAGGCCTTTCCGCACCATTACATCCAGGTGCATTAAAGTACTATAAGGAAGCCGGCCTGAAATAGTAGTTTTTAAAAAAATACCTGCCCTTCAGGTAGCGGGGTCGATATTAATATTCGGCCCCGTTACCTATACTAAGGGCGCGGTAAATAATAACTTGGCATTTTTGTACCCCAAGGGCATTTGCTTCGCGGCACATCCCGACTTTACCATATCTTTAACCGATCTTCATTCGCAAAAATCCTCGAAATAGCTCGCTATTCCTGCGGTTTTGCTCAATCAGATCGATTAAATCTACGGCAAATTTGGGCGCAAATTCTACCAAGTTATTTTTGACCGAGCCCTAATTTTACCGGCACTATCTCGGCTGACTTATTTGAATCTGTTTTTTGTTTTAAACCATTCTTTATTAGTACAACCAGCCAATGCCGGTGTGCTTCACCCTTCTTTAATTATTCAGGTTTTAAGTATTCAGGCGGTTTAAAAATCGCCACACATTCCAACTGATTAGGTGAAAAATATGAGTAATAATGAAATAAATGAAAAGGATGATGGCCTGGAAGTAGCAAGGCGAATGGCCGAAGAGGAAGAAGGTATTGGGCGAAAGCCTCTGGGGCCTTCAAAGTATGTCATCCCCACTGTTGCGGTGATCTGGAGTCTTTTTCAGTTGTCCATCGCCAGCTGGCTTATTCTCGATTCCACATTCATCAGAGCCATCCATCTTGGTTTCGCTCTCTTTATTGTTTTTCTTAATTATCCACTTTTTAAGAAGACACATTTCGGTCTTAAATTTCTATCCACAACAACAAAAATTCCGATAATCGACTATATGATAGCGATTATTGCCACTTTATCAGCCCTTTATATCGCAATAGACTATACAGGCATGACAACGCGTTACGGATCGCCTATTCTAAGGGATATTATATTTGGAGCCGCATTGGTAATACTTTTGCTCGAGGCTTCTCGCCGGGTTATCGGGCCGGCTTTGCCTGTCATTGCATCGTTTTTTATTCTGTATTCATTTTTTGGGCCTTACATGCCAGAGGTTATTGCATTCAAAGGGGTTTCACTCAACCGGTTCATGGGGCAGATGACCATGTCCACAGAGGGAATTTACGGTATTCCCTTAGACGTTTCCGCAACAATTGTCTTTCTGTTTGTGCTTTTCGGAGCAATGCTGGACAAAGCCGGTGGAGGCTATTATTTTATCCAGCTTGCCCTTTCCCTTTTAGGAGGATTTAAAGGCGGACCCGCCAAGGCGGCCATTGTGGGTAGCGGACTGACAGGAATGGTATCAGGGTCTAGTATCGCAAACATCGTTACCACCGGAACTTTTACCATACCCATGATGAAAAAAGTAGGTTACCCGGCCACCAAGGCAGCAGCCGTTGAAGTTGCTGCAAGTACGGACGGCCAGCTTGCTCCGCCTATTATGGGCGCAGCTGCATTTATTATCGCTGAATATGTAAATGTTCCTTATATTGAAGTAGTCAAGGCAGCAGCAGTACCCGCTTTTGCCTCATATGCAGCCTTGTTTTATATAACACACATAGAGGCTTCCAAACTTGGATTAAGAGGTTTGTCACGCAAAGATCTCCCTGTTTTCTTTAAAACATTAACCAGTGGAATCCACTATCTTGTACCGCTGACCATGCTTTTATATGAGTTGATTGTTGTAAGGCACTCTCCGGAACTTGCCGCTTTTAATGCAATATGGGTTATGGCCATAATCATGCTTTTCCAGCACCCGGTCAAGGCATACATGAAGAAAGAACCAATCGGGCCTGCATTTAAACAGGGTGGTAT
>JAUWOH010000029.1 GCA_030612225.1 Desulfobacteraceae bacterium | reverse complement strand
GTTTGATAGTTCCTTATTTTCGCTGCCAAGACACTATACGTTTTTTAATACAACGTTTAAAAAATGTGGCTCTTTCAGAGCAGTGAATAACATACTGGCTTGTAACGGGACTGTTGCGCGTTACGGGCCTTAAATAGGATGGTTTCCTTTTTTATAACACGCAACACGCAACTCGTAACATCATCTTTCAACGTAAAAACAACATTCTGTTTGAGATCGACAATAAATTGTTGATATTTCTTTACTAAGCACCTATTTGTTAGAAAAAAAAGTGGAAAAAACAATAGAACAAATTCATCAGGAAGCTTTAAATGAGCTTGAAGCCGCTTCGGAGGCTGAAGCTGTTCAAGAGCTTTCAGTCCGATATCTGGGTCGAAAAGGGGTTATTACTTCCTTTCTAAGAAATATATCAAAGCTTCCACCCGAAAATAGACCTGAAGCAGGGAAAAAGGCCAACGAGACAAAGAAAGCTCTGGATAAACTATTCAAAGATGCTTTAAAACGCCTGGAAAGGATCGCTGCTGATACAAGTGACTATATTGACGTCTCTCTTCCCGGGAGAACACTTCTTGCAGGCTCTCTGCATCCCATCACACAGATTACCGGGCTTATATGTGAAATTTTTACAAACCTGGGATTTGACATTGTTGAGGGGCCGGAAGTTGAAACGGATTATTATAATTTTGAAGCCCTGAATATTCCAAAGAACCATCCGGCAAGGGATATGCAGGATACGTTCTATATTTCAGATAACATCGTTCTCAGAACTCATACCTCCCCCGTGCAAATCAGAACAATGGAAAAACAGACTCCTCCGGTTAGAATTATAGCTCCGGGTAAAGTTTACCGGTGCGATTCCGACCTTACGCACACTCCCATGTTTAATCAGGTTGAAGGTCTCCTGGTAGATGAAAACGTATCCTTTGGCGATTTAAAAGGAACACTTACAACCTTTGTTCACAGGATGTTTGACGACCGGATAAGTCTCAGATTCCGTCCCAGCTTTTTCCCTTTTACGGAACCGAGCGCTGAGGTAGATATTTTATGTGTGATGTGCAGGGGAAAGGGGTGCAGAGTTTGTTCACAAACAGGGTGGATCGAAGTGCTTGGCGCCGGAATGGTTCATCCTGCGCTATTTGAAAATGTCGGATACGATACTTCCCGTTTTACCGGATTTGCATTCGGGATGGGCGTGGAACGTATTGCAATGCTTAAATACGGTATTGACGACATCAGAAAATATTTTGATAATGATTTACGGTTTTTAAGGCAGTTTTAGAATGAAAGCAAGTATAAGCTGGTTAAAGGATTATACCTCCATTAACATGGATGTTGACCCCCTTGCAAAGGCCCTTACCATGGCAGGACTGGAGGTTGAGGCGGTCACCGACAGGTTTGGCTACCTTAACAGAGTTGTTGTCGGCCGAATTATTGAAGTCGGACCTCACCCGGATGCTGATAAATTAAAGCTTTGCAAGGTTGACGTGGGTACTCAAACGATTGCCGTTGTTTGCGGTGCTCCTAATGTTTCCAAGGATATACTTGCCCCGGTAGCTTTGCCTGGAACCGTCTTCCCTAACGGATTTACCCTTGAAAAAAGCATTATTCGCAATGTAGAATCTGAAGGTATGATTTGTAGTGAAGCCGAGTTGGGACTTGGAACAGACAAAAGCGGCATAATGATCTTAAGCTCAGCTTTACATGTTGGAGAAAAATTATCAAAAGCGCTCGAGCTCTCGGACGCTGTTATTGAAGTTGATCTTACTCCAAACAGACCCGATTGTCTCAGTATGCTCGGAATTGCACGGGAAATTTGTGCTATTCAAAAAACAAAGGTGCAATACTCTGAAACAAGTATTCCTGACTCAGGGGATGATATTCCCGGGTTTACCTCTGTTACAATCAAAGCTATTGAACATTGCCCGCGGTATGCGGCCAGGCTTCTTACAGATATTACCGTCGGTCCTTCTCCTTTCTGGCTTGCAGATCGCCTGATGTCCCTTGGCATGAAACCTATAAACAACATTGTAGATATTACCAACTTTGTTTTAATGGAAACCGGCCAACCACTTCACGCTTTTGACTATGATCGTCTTGCTGAAAACAGAATCGGTGTCCGCAGGGCAAATGAAGGGGAATTGTTTACAACTCTTGATATGAATGAACGGAAGCTTACTTCGGATATGCTTATGATCTGTGATGGGAAAAAGCCGGTTGCTGTCGGCGGAGTCATGGGCGGACTCAATTCCGAAATTGAGGAGACTACTACAAAAGTTCTTATTGAAAGTGCGTATTTTGATCCTGTCAGCATCAGAAAAACTTCAAAAAAACTGGGGATTAGCACTGAAGCTTCCCATCGTTTTGAACGCGGTGTCGATCCTGAGGGTATTGTTCCTGCATTGAACAGAGCTGCCCTGCTAATGGCCGAAATCGGCGGCGGCAAATTAATCGACGGAATCATTGATGAATATCCACAAAAGATTCCGGCAAAAACAATTATCCTAAAAATCAAGGAAACAAACCGGCTCCTTGGTACCGACCTGAACAGGGAGGAAATCAAGGAATTGCTGGAATCCATTGAATTTTCAGTTAAAAAAATTGACGCGGACGCTCTGAAGGTAGATCCGCCTTCTTTCAGGGTTGACGTTGAAAGGCCGGAAGACCTCATGGAAGAAATTGCACGCCTTTCAGGATATAACAACATTCCTACAACTTTCCCTGCCCTGCCGGCTAAAGCCGGAAAACCGGTAAAACTGCTTGACGCCAGAAGCCGCATTATGCACCTGATGACCGGATTCGGTTTTTCCGAAACAATCAATTACAGTTTCATAAGCAAGCTGTCCTGTGACCGTCTTAATCTGCCACCCGGCGATTACAGAAGAAACACGGTTGATATTTTAAACCCTCTGACTGAAGATCAGGCGGTTATGAGAACATCTTTGGTTCCAGGTCTTCTCGAGACCGTATATCATAACATTTCAAAGCAGCAAAAGAGTCTCAAACTTTTTGAAATCGGGAGAATATATATAAATAAAGGCAGGGATAATTTGCCGGAAGAAACCGAGATGCTGGCAGGACTCTGGACAGGCACTCAGATAGATGCTTCGTGGTATGCAAAAGAAACGCCCTGCGATTTTTTTGACATAAAAGGGGTGGTTGAAGGGCTTTTCAAGGGTCTGAATATCGATTCCACCCGATTCTCAAGTCTGGCGGATGATTTATGTGTTTATACAAAACCCGGATATACCGCACAGATTTTTTCGGGCAAAGAAATTTTAGGGCTTGTTGGAGAGCTGCATCCTCATGCTCTTCGTAATTTTGACCTGAAACAGGCTGTATATCTTTTTGAACTTAGCATAGACAGCCTTATTAAGCTTTTGCCTGAAACCATCCGGTCGAAACCAATTCCAAAATTCCCGGCTGTTCCCAGGGATATCACTATTATAGTCAATCAGAATACGGAATCGGGTGCAATACTGGAGTGTATTCAAAATATTAAAGAACAACTGGTTGAAAGCATACATCTTTTTGATGTTTTTACAGGCGATCCGATTCCGCTGGGTAAAAAAAGCGTCTCTATTAGAGTAACCTACAGATCAAATAAAAAAACACTTGAAGATGAGGATGTCGGTAATATACATAAAGCAATTACAGACAGGCTTATTAGAGAATTTGATGCAGGTTTGCCTGTATAAATAATCTCATGGAACATCAACATGGGCCCAAAATACCCGATAAATTATATTTCAAAATCGGAGAAGTGAGTGCCATCACAGGGCTTCCGACATACGTACTGAGGTTCTGGGAAACTCAATTTACAAAGATAAGTCCTAAGCGCACATCATCAGGCCAAAGATTATACAGGAAAAAAGACGTCGAGGTGGTTTTGAGAATTAAAAGTCTTCTGCACGAAAAAAAATTTACCATTCAAGGTGCCATACAGCATCTAAAAACTAAAGCTTCTGCTCAAAAAAGTCCTTCGTCCAACGATACATTCAAGGCAATACGCTTGGAACTTGAAAGCCTCCGAAATATGCTGGACAACTGAGAAAAACAAGTAATATTCGGATTTATTTCTGAAAAACATTGACAAGGTATATTTTTTGTCATAATTGTTCATATTCGGCAAGCGGGCATAGCTCAGCTGGTAGAGTACAAGCTTCCCAAGCTTGGTGTCGCGAGTTCGAATCTCGTTGCCCGCTCCATGAGAAGAGGCCATTGAAAAATGGTAATTTTTGTTCGAGTTCAAGGAAGGTGAAAATTTCAACCACCGGAATACATGTAGTATTTCGAGGATAGCGCTGAAGCTTCACTAAAGTGCCGAAATTTGAGACTGACGAAGAAATCGGGCAAAAAGTGCCGTTTTGCAAGGGTCTATTGAAGTCCGCCTTTTCATTTGCACGAACTGGTATATTGGTAGAGCTTTTACGTATGTTTGGTTTGGAGTTAACTTTTTCCTATGGGTAATAACATGAACAGTTAAATCTTATAGCTCCAATGCAAAAGATATACCTGAATGAAAGGAACGGGCGGCAGCCCGTTTTTTATTTTTAGGGGCAAGAGAAAAGGCTGGTGAAAAAATTTAAAAAAAATAAGACTAAAAAAACTGCTTTCCGGGAAAGCTCTTTTTCTGTGGAAAGCAGAGTAAAAATAGTAGCCAGTGTAAAAGATCTGGCTGAACCATTGTGCGAAAGTGAGGGGGTCGAACTTGTTTATGTTGAGTATCAGCCGGAACCAGGCGGAATGGTGCTCAGGCTCTATATAGATAAACCGAAAGGTGTGACTATCGATGATTGCATTTATATCAGTCGCCAATTAGGCGATATTCTGGATGTAAATCTTGAAAACGCCGGGAGATACAGACTGGAAGTCTCATCTCCCGGCTCGGACCGTCCTCTATGGAACAAGAATGACTTTAACAGATTCAAAGGAAACGTTGCTACGATCAGGACGTCTCGACCTTTTGACGGGCAAAAAAATTTTAAGGGAGTTTTGCTCGGCATATCAGATGAAATAGTAAAACTTATAGTTGATAACAAGAATGTCGCTATTCCATTCAAGGAAATTACAAGAGCGCGGCTTGTAAATTACGGAGAAAATCGATGTTTATAACAGATATAAAACATGTCGTTGATCAAGTTAGTCGAGAAAAAGGTATTGATCGTGATATCCTGATCCAGGCTCTTGAAGAAGCTTTAAAATCGGCGGCCAGGAAAAAATACGGAAATCAAATTGATATTGAAGTACATTATAATGAAGAGGTCGGTGAAATAGAAGTCTTCCAGTTTAAAGAAGTAGTAGAAGAAATAACCGAACCTGACCTCCAGCTCAGTCTTGAAGAAGGACGTAAACTTGATGCGGAGTGTGAAATTGGTGACGATCTTGGAACTAAAATGGATACAAGCACTTTTGGTCGAATAGCTGCGCAATCAGCCAAACAGGTTATTATTCAGAAAATTAAGGATGCGGAAAAAGTTGCAACTTATTCAAGCTTTATAACCCGAAAGGGTGAAATTATAAATGGAATTGTTCAGCGTGTTGATCGTGGTGACATTATTGTTAATCTTGGCCAAACGGAAGGTGTTCTTCCGACTAGAGAACAGGTTCCAAGAGAAAGCTACAGGCGAGGTGATCGCATAAGGGCCTATATACTGGACGTTTTACAGGACACACGAGGCCCACAGATTGTTCTTTCGAGAACTCATCCAAACTTTCTCATTAATCTTTTCAAAACAGAAGTTCCTGAAATCAACGAAGGCATTGTAAGCATCATGGGAGCAGTACGTGAACCAGGTGTCCGGGCAAAGTTTGCCGTAGCATCAACCAGTTCAGATGTTGATCCTGTAGGAGCCTGCGTCGGCATGAAGGGTAGCCGTGTCCAAAATGTTGTTCAGGAACTCAAAGGTGAAAAAATAGATATCATATCCTGGCATGTTGATCCAGCCAAATTTGTGTGTAATGCCCTGGCTCCTGCTGAAATATCAAGGGTTATTATTGATGAAGATAATCGTTCAATGGAAGTAATTGTTCCTGATGAGTTTCTGTCAATAGCAATTGGAAAAAAAGGACAGAATGTACGACTGGCTTCCAAGCTATCAGGATGGCACCTTGACGTTAAGAGCGAAACACTTTACAGCGAAGCCATGAAAAGTGGTTATGAGTCTCTTGTTGCTTTGCCGGGAGTAGGCGTTAGCATGGCTGACGCACTGTATGAAAAAGGTCTCTTTTCTGCTGAAGAAATCAGTAATGCAACTATAGAAGATTTGGTCCAAATCAGGGGAATTGGTGAAGGAAAGGCCGAAAAAATAGTAGCCGCAGCAACTCATCTTGTTAAAACAGCTGCCGAAGAAGCTGATTCAGAAGCTGTAACCGAAGATGACTCAGAAGCTGTGACTGAAAATGACTCGGAAGTTGTAATTAAAGATGTTTCGGAAGATGTAACTGAAGATAAAGCAGAAGATGTAGCCGAAGATAAATCTGATAATGATAAAACATAGGTGCTGAGAGACATCATATCGATAATTTGTTGTCGATTTTTACCTGTTTAAAGATTTATTTCAGAATAAATAATTGAACGACATTAACAATAAGAGACTTTGAAAAATGGTAATTTTCGCCTGTCGGAACGAAGAGTAGATCCAACTCATCGGGGACGCAGAAACCGGGCAGATAAGCGTAGATTTCGAAAAGTGTCGTTTTGCAAAGGTCTCTATGAGTGAGTACTAAGCTAATAGGGGGATGGATGGCAAAGACCAGAATATATGAACTTGCCAGAGAATTCAACATGACAAACACTGTTCTTATCGAAAAGATAAAGGAGATGGGTGTTAGTGTGAAGAGCCATATGAGTGCTCTGGATGATGAAACTGCAGCTATGGTTAAAGTTGAGCTTTTCAGTAAAAAACCTGAAGCTATTGAGGAAGTACGCATTAAGCCCACTGTTATAAGGCGACGCAAAAGGTCTGCTCCCAAAAAAGCAGCCATAGAACCATCGGTTCAGCCGGAAGAAGAAGTATTGCCTGAAACAAAGCCAAAAGCCAAACCTCCTTTAGATAAAACACCCGAAGAAGGCAAAACTCCAAAGGTAAGCCCCAAAGACAAAAAGACTGAGGAAAAAGTTGCTGATGAAGGTGGAGCTAAGAAAGATGTCAAAGAAAAGGTTGAAAAACCGTCTACTTTAAAGGCAGTTACAGCAAAAAAGAAAAAAGTTAAGAAGAAGGAAGTTGCGGCGAAAATAATTAAATTGCCAACATCTCCTGTTGAAAAAACACCACGAAAGATAAAAACAAAAGATAAAAAACCTGAAACAAAAGTTAAAATATCGCATCAACGCGGCAAGCCTGATACAAAAGTAATACCTCTGAAAACAGATTTGCCTCCAAAGGAATTAAAAGGGAAGAAACGAAAGAAAAAACCAGGCGAAAAAGAAGGAGATCGAAAATTTTTCGAAAAAAAGATCTCTTTTCGAAAAAAAGCAGTTGTTGAAGCTAAAGATCTGTATTCCAAGAGACGCCGTGGCCGAAAAGGCCGAAAAATAGCAAAGGGAAAACTTGTCGGAACAGGGCAGAAAACCCAGATAACTACAGCAAAAGCTATTAAGCGGAGAATAAAAATCGATGAAGCCATTGTTCTTTCAGATCTGGCAAAACGTATGGGAATCAAAGCCGGTGAAATGATTAAGGCTATGATGGCAATGGGCGTCATGGCAACTGTGAATCAAACCATAGATTTCGATACGGCCGTTCTTGTTGCCTCAGAGTTTGACTATGAAGTGGAACGTGCAACTTTTGAAGAAGAAATTGTTTTAAAGGTGGAAAAGGATGATCCCGATAAGCTGTTAGAAAGGTATCCGGTAGTTACGATCATGGGCCATGTTGATCATGGCAAGACATCTCTTCTTGACGTAATACGTAAAACCAGGGTCACTGATATTGAGGCAGGAGGGATTACACAACATATCGGTGCTTATGATGTCAAAACTGATAATGGCCGGATAGTCTTTTTGGATACTCCGGGGCATGAAGCTTTTACTGCCATGCGGGCAAGAGGCGCTAAAATGACAGATATTGTTGTCCTTGTTGTTGCTGCAGATGACGGGGTTATGCCGCAAACCATTGAAGCGATTAATCACTCCAAAGCTGCAGGGGTCCCAATTATTGTGGCAGTTAATAAAATCGATAAGGCAAATGCTGATACGGAGAAAGTTTATCGCGAGCTTTCAGAAGAAGGACTTACTTCCGAAGATTGGGGAGGCGACACCATTTTTGCCAGGGTTTCAGCAAAACAAAACACCGGCATCGAAGAACTGCTGGAAATGATACTTTTGCAATCAGAAGTTCTTGAATTAAAGGCCAATCCGGAAAAACTGGCTAAAGGTTATGTCGTTGAGTCAAAAATAGATCCTGGCAGAGGTGCAGTTGCTACAGTGCTCATACAGGACGGAACCCTTCATGCCGGGGACCCGGTTGTGTGTGGAATACATTATGGAAAAGTTCGAGCAATGCTAAACGACATGGGAGTCCCGGTAAAATCAGCAGGTCCGTCAATACCTGTTGAAGTTATAGGTCTTTCCGGTGTGCCGATGGCAGGAGATGAATTAATTGCCCTTTCAGATGAAAAGAGTGCCAAACAGGTCAGTATGCACAGGATACAGCGACAGCGCTCTAAAGAACTTGCTAAAACAAGTCGATTAAGTCTTGAAAAGCTTTACGAGAAGATTCAGGAAGGTGAACTAAAAGATCTGAATATAATAATCAAAGCGGATGTTCATGGTTCCATTGAAGCCATCGCGGATTCTTTAACAAAACTTTCCAATGAAGAAGTAAAAATAAGTGTAATCCATTCTGCTACAGGCACTATTTCTGAATCAGATATTTCCCTGGCGGCAGTTTCTGATGCGATAATAATTGGATTTAACGTTCGGCCAGGTCTAAAGGTTCAAGCCTTTGCCAACGAAGAAAATGTCGATATGCGGTTTTATAACATTATTTATGATGTTATAAACGATATCAAGGGTGCCATTGTTGGTATGATGTCATCTACTTTTGAAGAAAAAATGCTTGGTAGTGCCGAAGTTCGTGAAGTATTCCATGTTCCCAAAATTGGTTCTATTGCCGGCTGTCATGTGACCGACGGAAAGATCGAACGAGGACAACTGATGCGCCTTGTCCGGGACGGGGTTGTCTCGTATGAAGGAAAAAATTCTTCTCTTAGGCGTTTTAAAGATGATGTCAAAGAAGTGCAAAGTGGTTATGAATGTGGAATAGGAATTGAAAACTACAACGATATAAAGGTTGGTGACGTAATTGAATGCTATTATTTGGAAGAAATAAAGCCAGAATTATAGATAAAACATGGTGCGTATTCAATGGTAGTTGGTATCGGAATTATTACATTCAGATTGCATGATTGTCACTCTCTGAAAGGCAAAAGAAAGATTATAAAAGCTATTATAATCCGGTTGCAAAATAAGTTTAACGCTTCCGTTGCTGAAATTGGTTTTAATGATATTTATCAAAGATCCCTGATAGGTTTTTCCATGGTTGGGAACAATAGAAAAGTGGTGAACTCAAAAATAGACAAGATTTTCAATATGGCTGATGAACTGGGGCTCGCTGAAATCATTGATACTGAAATGGAGATAATCAATATAAATAGTTCCTGAGAGCCAATTTCAAAACGTCCCAGTTTGTCCACCCTCTGCGTCCCCAATGAGCGGGATTTGTCAACAGGCTCAAATTTTGGCACTTTAGTGAAGCTTTAGCGCTATCCTCGGAATACTACATGTATTCCTGTGGTTAATCCGCCTGAGGCGGATCGCCTTCCTTGACCTTGAACAGATAAGCGCAGACTTAGGGCTGAAACGTTTTGAAACAGGCTCCTGAAAGTAAAATTATGAAAGCTTTTGCGCGTTCTGACAGAGTGAGCGGCCTGATACAGCAAGTTTTATCAGAGATACTCCAAAAAGGAATAAACGATCCCCGGCTTAAAATGACAACCATTACGAGTGTCAAAATGTCACGGGATTTAAGAGTTGCTCGAATTTACTTTGCCATAACAGGTGGAGCAAGAAGTGTCGAAGAAGTTGCTAGGGGGTTTGAAAGTGCACGGGGATTCGTGAAAAGATCTCTTGCCGGTAAACTTGGGCTGCGTTATATGCCTGAACTTAAATTTTTTTATGACGACTCTTTCGATTACGGAGACCACATAAACAAGATTCTAAAGTCAATAGAAACAGATAATGAACCGGATAATAAACCAACTGCTAAGCAGTAATCATGTTTTGCTGGCATCTCATACTAATCCGGACGGCGATGCAGTAGGTTCCACAATCGCTATGGGGCTTTTGCTCGGCGCAACAGAGAAAAAGATAACTTTATACAACGAAAGCTCGATTCCCGCTGTATATCGTTTTCTGCCTCATGTTGAAATGATCGAAAATAGCATTAACACGGTTGATGATTTTGATACCGCCATTATTCTTGATTGTACTAGTTTGCAGCGGATTGGTACGGCCGCTTCAATGGTAAATGATATACCTGTAATTATCAATATTGACCACCATATTTCAAATAGCTGCTTTGGTAATTTTCAGCTAATCGACACATCCGCCAGTTCTACTGCGGAAATTGTTTACAGGCTGATAAAAAAGATGGACGTTGCAATCGATAAGGCCATTGCAACCTCAATATACACTGGAATATTAACCGACACGGGTTCATTTCGTTTTTCAAATACAAACCAGGCTGCTTTTGCAATATGCCGGGAAATGGTTGAAAGGGGAGTTGACCCTTCTGGTGTTGCCCGGCATGTATATGGCAGGTACTCTCTTGGCCGTATTAAACTTTTGAATCTGGCTCTTGATTCAATTGAAATTTTCCATAATGGGAAACTGTCGATAATGACAATTACCCAGGAAATGCTCAACAAAACAGGCACACGGGCTGAAGATATTGATGGCCTTATAAACTACGCCAGGCGAATAGAAGATGTAAAGATAGCAGCACTTATTCATGAGAAACAAAACGGCAGACACAATTTAAAAGATTCCGGTAGATATCACGTCAGCCTGCGATCTGATGGAAGTGTGGATGTTGCTGCCATGGCCGCTTCTTTTGGTGGAGGTGGACATATAAGTGCAGCAGGATTTGACGTACAATCATGCCTAACTGATATAAAATCTGATATTGCAAATTTAGCAGAAAAGAATTAGATCTAAATTGCCTTGTACTACGAATAATTTAAGTGGAGTACTGGTTGTTGATAAGCCTGCCGGCATTTCATCTGCAAAAGTAGTTGCTATTGTAAAAAAAGCCCTGTCTGCCAAAAAAGCCGGGCATGCCGGAACACTTGATCCGTTTGCAACAGGTGTTCTGGTCTGCTGTATAAATGATGCTACCAGGCTGGCCAGGTTTTTTTTACATGATAAAAAGAAATATATAGCTCTTCTTCACCTGGGTATTGAAACCGACACACAGGATTCAACGGGAGCCGTTACATCAACATGTAAAGAAAGCGACTTTTCTGAAAATACTATCAGGTCTATATTTAAAAAGTTTGAAGGGGCGATTAAGCAGAAACCTCCTGTATATTCCGCCTTGAAACACAAAGGAGTTCCTCTTTACAAGTTGGCCAGACAAGGCAAACCAGTTCAAAAGCCGGCAAGAAGTGTCTTTATTTCATACATTGACATACTTGAAATAAACCTGCCGTTTGTGCGATTTGAGGTGCTCTGCTCTTCAGGAACTTATATCAGAACTCTTTGTTCGGACATAGGAACAGCTCTTGGTTGCGGCGGTCACCTTAAAGAACTTCGGCGAACAGAAAGCAGTGGCTTTTCAACCAGAGAGGCTGTAACACTTTCTCAGGTTGGAGAGCTGTCAGCAGCAGGAAAGCTTTCAGATCGTCTTATAAAGATGGCTGATGCATTAGAGGGTATGCCTGGCTTTATTGCAAATAATGATTTGACCAAAAAAATTTTTCATGGCAGTATCATAACCGGAAAGGATATTGCACTTTCTTTGGTGAAAAACCAAAGCTGTTACCAGGAAGGTTTTTTTAAGGTTCTTGACAGTAATAACCATCTTCTATCTGTCCTAAATTATGACCAGGAAAAAAACAGGTTTAAGTACTGTTGTGTTTTCCATAATTAATGGTTTTGTAAAAAGTCAAAAAACCACTTTTTACGAAACGTTTTAAGTTTTAGGATTTAAGTTTAAGTCTCTTTTAAAACAGATAATATCATTAACCTAAAACCTAATATTTTCGACTTCTTACGAATTCATCATAATTAGCATATAAATTTATTTCAATAACAGGAGGCAAAAAAAAAGTGGTATTTACAACAGAAAGTAAAAAAAAGCTGATTGAAAAATTCAAGCTGCATGAAAGTGATACCGGATCACCGGAAGTTCAGGTAGGACTTTTGACCCACCGCATCTCCTATCTTACTGAGCATCTGAAAATCCATAAAAAAGATCATCACTCCAGAAGAGGTTTGCTGATGCTGGTCGGAAGGCGCCGCAGACTTTTAAATTATGTGAAATTCAAGGATGTTAACCGGTACCGTGTAATAATCGAAGCTCTGGGGTTGAAGAGATAGGTTTTGATATCTTTCTTGTTTGTGGCAGGTTATTTGTTTTTTCAAAGAATTTACTGATTTTATCAGCAAGAAAATAAAAGAGAATCCGGCGTAAAATAAAGCGGCTTTTTGCGCAGTTACGGTTTAGAAGTCGCTTTGTTTTTAGGAGAAATAATGGAAAATTTACTTACAACAGATTTCGGGGGCAAAACCCTTAGCATACAGACCGGCAAAGTTGCAAAACAGGCTTCCGGTTCGGTTGTGGTGCAATATGGAGAAACAATTGTGCTTGTTTCAGTTGTATCCGCCCATGAGGAACGGCCGATGGATTTTCTTCCCCTTACAGTTGAATACATGGAGAAGATTTATGCAGCAGGTAGAATACCCGGCAATTATTTCAGGCGTGAAATAGGACGGCCCAGTGAAAAGGAGACGCTCACAGCCCGCTTGATCGACCGGCCTATCCGTCCCTTGTTTCCCAAGGGATATCGCTATGAAACTCAAGTAATTGCGACAGTCCTTTCAATGGACCAGGAAAATGATCCGGATATACTTGCAATGATTGGCGCATCCGCAGCACTCGAGATATCAGATATTCCGTTTGCAGGACCCATCGCTTGTGCCCGGGTTGGGCGTATCGAAGGCAACCTTGTTATAAATCCGACAATCAGTGATTGTGAAAGTTCCGATATCAACATCATCGTTGCCGGTTCAAAAACTGGGGTTGTCATGGTTGAAGGTGGCGGCAATATTGTCAGTGAATCCGATATGCTGGAAGCTATTTTGTTCGGTCACAACGCAATACAGCCTGTCATTGAGCTTCAGGTAAAACTAAAAGAGGCTGCCGGAAAACCAAAACGGACCTTTGTCCCCCCGGAAAAAGATCAAAATCTTGCAGACATAATTGGACCCAAAGCCCTGACTCCCATACGTGAAGCTGTTTTGATTCCGGATAAAATTACACGTTCTGCTACTCTTCGTGCGGTTAAAGCGAAGATTTTTGAAGATCTTGGTGAGGAGTATGCAGATAGGAGGAAAGAAGTATACGAAATCCTTAATGACATCCAGAAAAATATTTGCCGTGAACTTATCTTAAAAGAAGGACGTCGTATAGATAACAGAAAGTTCGATGAAATAAGACCGATTACATGTGAAGCAGGTATTTTGCCCCGACCTCATGGAAGTGCACTTTTTACTCGCGGAGAAACACAGGTGCTGGGCGTCCTTACTCTTGGTTCAGGTCGGGATGAGCAGCGAGTGGAAACATTGAGCGGTGAAGAATTAAGGCCATTTATGCTTCATTATAATTTTCCGCCTTTTTCGGGCGGCGAAGTTAAAAGGGTTGGTGGTCCCAGCCGCAGGGATATCGGCCATGGCGGGCTGTCAACAAGGGCAATTGAAAAAGTACTGCCATCCAAAGACGATTTTGACTACACAATCCGTATAGTCTCCGAGGTTTTAGAGTCCAACGGTTCTTCATCCATGGGCACTGTGTGCTCCGGCATACTGGCACTTATGGATGGAGGCGTTCCTATCAAGGCTCCTGTTGCAGGCATTGCCATGGGCCTTGTTAAAGATGAAGACAATGTGGTTATCCTTTCCGATATTCTTGGGGATGAAGATCATACCGGAGATATGGATTTCAAAGTTGCCGGAACCAAAGACGGTATAACCGCACTTCAGATGGATATTAAAATCCTCGAACTTTCACGGGAAATAATGGAAAAAGCTTTGGAACAGGCTCGTGTCGGCAGGCTGTTTATTCTTGACAGGATGCTTGAAGCTTTAAAAGAACCCCGCAAAACAATTTCACCTCACGCACCAACAATAATTACCATTAAAGTTATCCCTGATAAAATCCGTGAAGTTATAGGCCCAGGTGGAAAAACCATCCGCTTAATTCAAAGTGAAACAAATACGCGGGTTGAAGTTGATGATTCAGGACTTGTAAAAATTGCTGCCGTCTCGAAAGAAGACGGAGATGCTGCAAAAGAGATGATAAATGAAATAATTGCCGTACCTGAGGTTGGACGAATTTACGAAGGGACTGTTGTCAAAATCATGGACTTTGGTGCTTTTGTGCAGATAATGCCCGGCACGGACGGCCTTGTCCATATATCCCAGCTTGCCGATCATCGTGTAGCAAAAGTTACAGATGTTGTAAAAGAAGGCGATAAAATAAAAGTCAAAGTTCTGGAAGTCAACCGGGATGGAAAGATTCGACTGAGCCTTAAAGCAGCGATTGAAGAGGAAAGTTGAATAATTCTTTTAAGCTTTTTGTCTTTTTCAACCGTGAACTGTTATCTAATTCTTAAGCATTTTTATCCGCCTGTTCTGTGACGGATCACTCGAACTCTCGGCCTCTTGAATCCTCATTATCCTTCTATTCAAACAC
>JAUWOH010000303.1 GCA_030612225.1 Desulfobacteraceae bacterium | reverse complement strand
CAATGGAACATGGACTCAGAGAAACTGCAAAGTGATATGCAAAAAAGCTAGTAAGCTGATAAGCTGGTGAGATAGTAGAATGAAACGAATATTTGACATTCTCCTTGTTACAATGTTTTTCATAGTCTTTTTTTTTCCCATGTTGATTATTGCACTTCTGGTTAAAATTACTTCTAAAGGCCCTGTGCTTTACTGGTCGGACAGGGTAGGAAAACATAACACAATTTTCAAAATGCCAAAGTTCAGGACAATGATGGCTGATACGCCTGCAATGGCTACACATCTTATGAAAAATCCGGAGCAGTACTGCACTCCTGTAGGATCATTCCTGCGCAAATCAAGCCTGGATGAATTGCCGCAACTTTATAGTGTTTTAAAAGGGGATATGAGTTTTGTGGGGCCGAGACCGGCCCTTTTTAACCAGGATGATCTGATTGAGCTGAGAACAAAAAAGGGAATACATAAACTTGTTCCCGGTATTACAGGATGGGCACAAATTAATGGCAGGGACGATCTTCCAATTCCTGAAAAGGTTGATCTGGATGAATATTATCTTAATAACCACTCTTTAATGTTTGATCTAAAAACATTATTCATGACATTACTCAGTGTGATTAAGAGGCAGGGAGTACAACATTAATGGCGTCGTAAATCCCGCCAGGCGGGACTACTGCGTTGTAGCGGTTTTTAAGGAACTCGACATAAGATTTGAAGGCAGATTTGACTATAGAACATAGGGTACTTTTATGACATCTCCTGGGGAGCATAATGAAAAATAGAAAAATGCATCTTTATAAACGAATACTTGTAACTGGTGGAGCGGGATTTCTAGGGTCTTTTCTTTGTGAGCGTCTTTTGAAAAACGGTAATGATGTTGTCTGTGTTGACAATTTCTACACCGGCACAAAGCGGAATATTGTACATCTTATGGAAAACCCTTATTTCGAGTTGATCCGTCACGACATTACCTTCCCCCTTTATTTAGAAGTAGATGAAATCTTTAATCTTGCCTGTCCGGCATCGCCAATTCATTATCAAAACGATCCGGTGCAAACCACAAAAGTAAATGTCCATGGTTCCATAAATATGTTAGGACTGGCAAAAAGAGTCAATGCAAAAATACTCCAGGCATCCACTTCGGAGGTTTATGGTGATCCTTCGGTTCATCCACAAAAAGAAGACTACTGGGGCAATGTTAATCCTATTGGGCTGAGATCCTGCTACGACGAAGGAAAACGATGTGCGGAAACTCTTTTTTTTGATTATCACAGGCAACACAATCTGGATATTAAAGTGGTAAGAATATTTAATACATATGGGCCTAAGATGCATCCTAATGATGGCCGCGTTGTGAGTAATTTTATTATCCAGGCCCTTAAAGGAAAAAATATAACCGTTTACGGTAAAGGTACCCAAACCAGATCATTTTGTTATGTTGATGATATGGTAGATGGTTTGATAAAAATGATGAACAGCGATGAAGGTTTTACTGGTCCGGTGAATATAGGTAATCCTGAGGAATTCAGCATAATGGAACTTGCTCACAAGATAATTGTGCTTACAGGGTCAAAATCCAAAATTGTTTATAAAGCACTTCCCCAGGATGACCCTATTCAACGGAAACCTGATATTACGCTTGCAAAAAAACACCTAAAATGGAAACCGGAAACAGGTTTGGAATATGGCCTCAAAAAGACGATTGAATATTTTAAAAATATTGTTTAACAATGCTATGAATTTATTAACTCCAATATTTAGAAAGATTAACAAATTTCTCCCCTGGCCTTCATTAAGTTATATTGCTATTTTGAAAAGAACGGACAACACAAATTAAAAATGCTAATAACTCTGAAATGAAATTCAAGATATTCTATAAAAATTTTATGATTGTTTTCCTTGCCGATGTACTGCTGCTGGCAGCGGCCTTTATCGGAGCGCACTTGATCCGGTTTGAATTCAGTATCCCCATGTATTTTGTTCAATCACTGAAACAAATGATGCCGTGGGTTCTGCTGGCGAAGTTGAGCTGTTTTTATTTCTTAGGCCTTTACCGCGGCATGTGGCGTTACACCAGCATTGCCGATCTGCTCAATGTCATCAAAGCTACTATCGTGAGCACACTTCTCATCCTTGCCTTTATTCTCTTTAAATCCGGGTTTATCGGGTACTCCCGGTCCGTATTTCTCATCGACTTCCTCCTGACGATATTGTTCATCGCCGGATTTCGGATTTCAGTCCGGTTGTTTTTTGATCGTTATAGCAAGGAAACGCCAACGCCTACAGATTTTCTTTCAATATTCAAGCTTCTCTCTAACAGAAAAAAGGATAGTAAAAACCTGATCATTATCGGGGCAGGGAACTGCGGTGAAAAGATTTACAGGGAAATACGCGACAATTCTGCGCTAAAATACAACATTGTCGGATTTTTAGATGACAATAAAAGCAAAATAGGCAGGACCATCCATGGGACACCCGTGCTCGGACGTATCGATGATATAATATTCATAATAAAAAAAAGAAAAGCGGACGAAGCCCTCATAGCTATTCCTTCAGCAAGGGGACAGCAGATGCGCAGGATCGTTGAACTATGCAAATCCAGCGGCATTGCTTTTAAAACAGTACCCAGCTATGGGGAACTTATTAATGGCAGGGTAACGATTAATGCCATCCGTGAAGTAGCTTACCGGGACCTTTTGGGCCGGGAAATGGTCAAACTTGATGAAAAACAAATTGGTGCTTATCTCAAAGGACAAAATGTTCTGGTAACCGGTGCGGGCGGGTCCATAGGTTCTGAACTATGCAGGCAAATTTGCAGGTTTAAGCCTATGTCTATTCTGCTCTTTGAAAGAGCAGAAAGTCCTTTATACGAAATCGAACTTGAACTTAAAAAAAATTTTGTTGACATAAATGTTGTGCCAATTCTTGCAGATATCCAGGATAAAATCCAGATCGAAAAAGTTTTCAATAAATACAAGCCTCAAACTGTTTTTCATGCGGCTGCATATAAACATGTGCCAATGCTGGAACTGCAGCCATGGAAAGCTTTGGAAAATAATATCCAGGGAACCGCAAATCTGGTTGAAATTGCATCAAAATTTAGCATTGAGCGTTTTGTTTTCGTTTCCACGGATAAGGCAGTGCGTCCCACGAATGTGATGGGTGCATCCAAACGGGTAGCAGAAATGCTCGTAAATTGTCAGAATAAAAACGGTCTTTCAAAAGCGCGCTTTATTATTGTCCGCTTCGGTAACGTAGTGGGTAGCGTGGGAAGTGTGGTGCCCCTTTTCAAAAAACAGATCGAAAAAGGAGGGCCTGTTACAGTTACTCATCCGGATGTGACACGTTATTTCATGACAATTCCGGAAGCCAGTCAACTTATTCTCCAGGCAGGTGCTATGGGCAATGGTGGTGAGATATATCTTTTGGATATGGGTACAACTATAAAAATTTCCGATATGGCTAGTGATCTTATTAGACTTTCAGGGTTTGAACCGGATGAAGATATTAAAATCGAATATATAGGATTAAGGCCTGGGGAAAAGCTTTATGAGGAGCTTATTACCGAGGGTGAAAATATTGTTTCCACAAGCCATGAGAAAATAATGGTATTAAAAGGGCTCGAGTGTAACTTGCAGATATTAAACGATCAAATCAACGAATTAGCCACATTGGCTTCAGATCAGGATGACAAAAGAATAAAAGCAAAACTTCAGGAAATCGTGCCGGAATATTCCCCTGCATCCAACTAATTTTCGTAATCGTTCACAGGCACCGCATCTGCACGCGATCAGGGCAACCAGCATAGTAGACTATAGCTGGTCGTCCTGATCACGCACATCTGCAGCACCTGTGAATGCTTACAGGACGGAGATTGAGTGTCCTTTTTGTTCTAATGGGCGTGAGGGTACTAATTTTCAATATGAAAAATCTAAATAATAAAATCAATCTTTTAATTAATAAAGGTGTCAGAATTCCAAATCCTGAAAGTATTGAGATTGGTGATGAAGTTGACATAGAAAGAATTTCCGGGGACGGAGTTTCATTCTATTCGGGATGCAAAATATTTGGCAGTTCAACTCTTATTCTTCAAGGGTCTAATATAGGTTATGAAGGACCTGTGACTATTGAAAACTGCCAAATTGGACCTGAAGTAAAGCTTAAAAGCGGTTTTTATAAGCAAGCGGTTTTTCTAAATAAAGTGTCTATGGGATTAGGTTCATATGTCAGAGATGGAACAATACTCGAGGAGGAAGCGAGTGTCGCCCATACTGTCGGTTTAAAACAGACCATCCTCTTTCCCTTTGTAACCCTTGGAAGTCTTATAAATTTCTGTGACTGTTTTATGGCAGGAGGGACAGATCGTAAAAACCACAGTGAAGTAGGAAGTTCATATATCCATTTTAACTATACACCGAATCAGGATAA
>JAUWOH010000270.1 GCA_030612225.1 Desulfobacteraceae bacterium | reverse complement strand
AATGTCAAAAAGTCCCTCTTCAAACACCTGATCCTGGGTGTATAGAAGGCGTTCTTCCCTCTCAGGATGGGTAGGGCTTATAGCCCAGTCAAATGCAGGAAAAAATACAAGCCCGGTTTTATGTTTTGCACGTATCATAATTGTAAAGAGTGTCCTTTCCAGTCTTCGCCTTTGGCTACGCCCTGGCAAGCAGGACTTGATGAGCAGCCCTTCGGGCTTTGAAGAACGCAGTGCTCATCAAGCGAAGCGGTCATCTTCGGCTTTTCCGTGTTAGATTAGCTATAATGTTATCATATCCATGAATCAGTCCCGGTTTTACCTGTACTTTCACCCGGATATTTTTGCCGGTGGCAGAAAATCCTCTTACCATGTTAAATTGCATCTTTTCAAGCACTTCCAGATCAAGATAATCCGGATCTGCTCCTCTTTGCAAAGCTTTTTGTTTAAGCAGGTCAAAGGCATTTTTAACAGCGTCATTGCTGTCAAAGTTTTTGGTAATATTTCTGAAATAATTTTCTGCGGGGGCATTTGCAACGCCCTTTTCGGTATCAGCATAAAAGATAACTTCACAGGTAGTCCTGGCAAGAGCAGCCCCGATGGCGTTTGCAACTGCCCATCTGGGCACAACTTTAACTTTATATTCGGAAATCTCTTCAAAATGTGCGGCAAAGCAGGGAGCCGGCCCTCCAAGTACCAGAATTGTCTTTGGAATAACCTTATAACCTTCCTGCAGCTCATGAACCGTGTAGACCGGTTTTTCGTTAATACGTTCTATCATTTTTTCAGCTTCAGATAAGATTTTTCTGCAGGTAAATTCAAATATATTGGAAGCGG
This sequence comes from Desulfobacteraceae bacterium, assembly GCA_030612225.1. Lineage (GTDB taxonomy): Bacteria > Desulfobacterota > Desulfobacteria > Desulfobacterales > JAUWMJ01 > JAUWMJ01. The sequence goes on along the minus strand of JAUWOH010000270.1, from coordinate 4,013 downwards.
CTGCTTCAACAGAAAGGCCAAGTTCTTTGGCCATGGGTTTTATACCATTTACAGATTTTTCCCTGTCGCCATTTTTCATTTCTTCCAGCACAAAAAGAGCGTCTGTAGGAGTGGGCACCGGGCCGCCATATGCCATGGCAGGTCCGAGTCGCTCTGGTCCGACTTCGAGTTGTCCGTTTTTTAATTTTACAACACTATCTCCTCCCACACCTATTGAAAGGGTGTCGAGAGAACGTATAAGTGTTTTATAATCGCCCAGCCGGATACCAAGTGGGGCTAAAAGAGGAACACGATTGATAAGAACGGACATGTCCGTTGTTGTTCCGCCGATATCCATAATAAATGTATCTTCATCTTCCGAGCTGAATGCAACTGATCCCATTACGCTTGCAGCAGGTCCGGAGAGTATGGTCTGTCCTGGAATATCAATGGATGAGTTGAAATTCATATTGCCGCCGTCAGCTTTTAGGATTCGGATAGGTAGCGATAGTCCCTTTGCCTCAAGAGACTTTTGTACTGCCTCATAAAAAGCTTTATGAATGGGATAAACTGCTGCGTTCAGGTAGGTTGTTGCAATGCGTCGGGGAAAATTAAGGTTGCCGGAAATACTGTGCCCTAAAAACACTTTTTCAAAAGAGTTTTTTAAAATTTCATGAATTTTAAATTCATGATCAGGATTTCGAACTGAAAATTTAGAAACAACGCCAATGCATTGTATATTTTCTTTTTTAAGCCGCTCACCTATTTCTTGTATTTCGGTAGGATCGACAGGCTCTATTTCACGCCCCCTGTGGTCAATGGAACCGGAAACAACAAAATAATTCTTGTTTGTTCGATACAATTCAGGGTCGAGTCCGGGTCCGCTGGAAACTATCATCCCCACTTCGGGAAATTTTTTCTGGACGATGGCGTTTGTAGTAAGGGTGGTGCTAAGGACAATCCGATGTATTTTTTCAGGTTCAATTCCTTCCGTGATCTTTATCAGCCCGGTTAAGACAGAGTTGAAAAGATCCGACGGGTCTGTTGTAACCTTGATCTCTTTGAGCAGACCACCTCTGTCTAAAAGGACTACATCCGTATGTGTGCCGCCAACGTCAAGTCCGATAATCATAGCATTATCCTTTCAAAGTAAAGGTATCGAAAAAAGGCGCTAATGTCAATGTTTCAGGCCTTGTTTCAGGCCTCGTTAATTATAAAAGATTATTGGGTAATATTTTGGACAAAAAGCTTCGTTTCTAATCCAGGAGTTGGGCTAAATGGTTCACGGTTCAGGGGTTCAGCGGTTGATGCTTTCAGCTTATAATCTAATGAAATCAATTGCAAAGAGGAAAATGCCATGCGATTAACCCTTAATCCCCATTTCATCTGGAAGTCAGAAACCTTGAACCGTGAACCTTGAACCCAGACCGACCTAACGTCCAATTATTTAGCAAAACTACAAGATCAAGAGATGGCGATCAATAAAGAAACAGTTTTTACGAGGTCTGTATTTAGAGTGTGCAAACGCATATTATCCAATTTTATCGCAATATGGCGAAGCTTGAAAAGAAAAAATGTTGCATTTTATTATTACTGTTGCTACAGCGAACAAAATAATAAAAGAGACGAGCCAGTTTCAAAACGTTTCAGTTTGTTCAATATCAAGGAAGGCAAAAATTTTAACCGGAGGAATGCATTGAGTATTTCGAGGATAGCGCTAAAGCTTCACTAAAGTGCCAAAATTTGAGCCTGACGCAGAGATTGGGCAGATAAGCGCAGACTTCGGGCTGGGACGTTTTGAAATTAGCTCGAGACGAAATGGAGAAATAAAAAATGGCAAGCATCAAGGAAATAAAAGAAAAACTAAAAAACACAGATTCCACAAAAATCTTTTTTACAAATCTTAACGGAAGGCTTATGAGCTTGCCCGTAAACCCGGACGACATTGAATCGATAATTGAAAACGGGGTCGGTTTTGACGGAAGTTCCATTGCCGGCATGGCTGCGGTTGATAACAGCGACAGGCTTCTTCTTCCGGATCCCGAAAGTTTTCGCATTGTGGAATTTAAAGATGAAAAAACAGGTTTTTTTATCGGCCATGTATACAGTGATCTTAAAAACCGTGCCCTGGCTGATCCAAGAGCGGTTTTAGAAAATGTTCTGGCTGGAGCGGAATCGGAGTATGGATACAGGTTTATGGTCGGGCCGGAACACGAATACTTTTTACTGACCCAAGAGGAGTTTGGTGACAATGTCCATTCCGACAAGGCCGGTTACTTTCTGTCAACTCCCCATGATAAGGGGGAACCTGTAAGGAACAGGATAATTTCAATACTGAAAGCATGCGGTATAGATTTTGAGAAAGCACACCATGAGGTCACCCCTTCACAGCACGAGATAAATCTGAAACCAATAGATCCCCTTGGCGGCGCTGACCGCACCGTGCTTTTTAACTTCATAACAAAAAAGGTCGCAAATGAATTCGGCTATCACGCTACATTCATGCCGAAACCTTTTGACGGTTTTAACAGAAGTGCCTTTCATATTCATCTTTCCATGCAGGATCTTGATGGTAACAACCTGTTTTATGATAAAGATGCTGATAACAACTTCAGTGAACTTGCCAGGCAGTTTATCGGCGGTATTCTTAAATATGCCAGGGAAACTTCCATCATTATGGCTTCAACCTTTAATTCTTATAAAGCGTATGTCTTAGAGAAGGAAGCGCCTGTTATAAGGGGTTGGGGATTCAGGAACAGAAGTTCGATGGTGAGAGTGCCGTATTCGCAAACACCTGCAGGCATGAGAATAGAATTAAGAAATCCTGATCCGGCGGGTAATATGTATCTTCAGATTGCAATCCTGATAGCAATGGGGATGGAGGGAATAAAAAACAAAATCGACTGCGGCCGGCCAGATGTTGGAAGCACATATAAAAAGAAATATAATATCCGTGTATGGGATAAACGCTTTTTGCCCAAGAGTATGTACGAAGCTCTGGTTGAAGCGGAAAAAAGCACGTTTTTAAAACAGATTTTGGGGGAGAGGATTTATAACAATTACATGACCCTTAAAACAAAAGACTGGGAAGACCACAGGGTACATGTTACGCCTAAAGAACATCAGAAGTATTTGAGTATCTAACCAGGGCGGGCGGAGCCGCCGAGCGCTTTGCTTGATGAGCACTGCGTTTGAAGAGCGCTTCGCTTAAAGAGCGCTATGCTTTAGGTTTAAAACCGGAAGGGCTATTCCTCAAGGCCGAAGGCCGCTCTTTAAAGCCCGAAGGGCTGCTCCTCAAGTCCCGCTTGCCGGGGCGTAGCCAAGGGCGAAGCCTGGAAGGAACGCTCTTCAAGCCCTAACAGGGCGGTCTTGTTCCCTCTAAGCACTTCATAATTAAAGAACTAGAAGGAGGCTGCTTTCATGGAAGAATGGGTAGAACAACTGCAAAACAGCGTTAACACGCTTGAAAAATTGAAATCCTATATCAATGTTACCGAGGGAGAAGAAGAGGCGATTAAAACCCTTAATACAAAATGGGGCACAACACCTTATTTTGTTTCTCTCATGGATAAGGATGATCCCAAATGTCCTATTCGCATGCAGGTGGTTCCGTCTTTGAAAGAGAAAGAGAACCGTTTTGGCATCCCCAATTATCTGATCTGGAAAGAAAACCGTGATACCGATGAAATCAGACCGGACAGTATAGCCAGGCAGTATCATGACCGAATTGCATTTACCGTAACTGATGTCTGTGCAAATTACTGCCGTCACTGCTTTCGTAAAGAACTGGTTGTGGACCGTGATCTTAAACTTCGGATGGATGTAGACGAAGGTATTGAATGGATACGGGAACATGAAGAGATTCGGGATGTTCTGATTACAGGGGGAGACCCTTTTATACTTTCAGATGATAAAATTGAATATATCATCCGAAAGTTGCGTGAAATCGATCATCTTGAAATGATCCGTTTTGGAACGCGAACCCCCATTGTCCTGCCCCAACGAATAACAGAAGGTCTCCAAAAAATACTGAG
>JAUWOH010000300.1 GCA_030612225.1 Desulfobacteraceae bacterium | reverse complement strand
TCTTACTTTTCCTGATTCAATAACTGCTGTTTCGATTTCCATGCCGTTTCGAGCCGCCCTGTTTATAAAATCGATCAAAATCAGGGAATCATTTACTACTATGCCTGAAAGCGCCACAATGCCGAAAAGGCTTATCATTGTGAGCTGCATTCCCATAATGAGATGGCCGAAAATTGCTCCTATCAGGCCGAAAGGAATTGCCATCATTATAATAACCGGCTGAATATAGGAACGAAACTGGCTGGCAAGTAAAAGAAAGATAACCATGAGCGCCAGGATAAATCCTTTTTGTAGGCTCTCCATCGACTCCCTGGTCCTTTTCTCCTGGCCTTCAAGATCGTACTTTAAACCGGGATAACGTTCCATCAGCTTTGGAAGGAAATCCGCATTAATCTCAGATATAATTTCACCCGCATTTGCCCTGGCTTCATCAATGTCGGAAATTACCGTTATTACACGCTTTCTGTCAACCCTGTTAATTACGGCATAAGCCCTGCCGCTGGTAATATTGGCGACCTCTTCAATGGGAATTTCCATCCCACCCGCTGTTCTGATTCGTATTTCTTCTATCCCTGATATGCTGCGGCGATCTTCCTGGGCATACCTTACCATAACCTTTATATCATCCCTGCCTCTTTGAATACGGAGGGCCTCCTCGCCGTAAAAGGCCTGGCGAATCTGCCTTGCAATGTCACTCATGGTTATGCCTAAAGACCTGGCGCCTTTTTTAACACGAACTTTTTTTTCTTCCTTGCCGGGCTTGAAATCATCGGTAATATCGATAGTTCCCGGATACGTTTTTATCTCAGCCTTTAACTCATCTGCAGCCAGTCTGAGCTGATCAAAATCTTTCCCTGCAAGCTGAATTTCTATAGGATTTCCTGCGGGTCCTCCTTCTATGGTTGAAAATGTAAGTTTGTCAATTCCCGGTATTTCTCCCAAAAGGCTGCGCCATCTGTTTAAAATAGTATTTACTGAAAGGGACGGGCGCTTTTCCGAATTGACAAGTTCTATCCACACTTCTCCTACATGGCTGCCGAGTTCCATCGGTTTCCAGTCTCTTCTCGGGACCTTACCTACAAGTGAAAATGTGTTCACAACCAGGCCGCCATTTTTTTTAGACATCTCTTTGAAAACCGTATTAAGTTCAAATGCCTTGTTTTCAAGATGTTCAATAGTTTTTTCTGTAACGCTATACGGCGTTCCAAGGGGATAGCCGACTTCAGCAATTATCCAGTCACTTTCACCTTTTGGCATAAAGACAAAGGGCACATACCCTCCCTTTACAATGCCAAGGCTTATTATCAAAACCCCAAGGCCGATGGAAAAAGTAAAATACCTGTTTTTTACGACATACTCTATGCCTGATCTGTAGTACTTCTCGATAACATAATTAAGCCCTTGTTCAACTTTCTGTCTTATGCGTTCGTGCCATGCGGTAAATTTGCTTTTATCCAACCGGGACCTGGTCAGAGCCTGGTTTAAATGTGCGGGAAGTATTATCAGGGCCTCACCAAGAGAAACGACTAGAATTGCAATTACAGCTATGGGCATAACGGCCATAAATTTGCCCATAATACCGGAAATAAACATCAGGGGAGTAAATGCAACAACTGTCGTTGTTATAGCCATAACAACAGGCCCGCCCACCTCCTTCAGACCGTCAATTACAGCCTCAGAGGGTGACTTTCCCTTGCTGTGGTGCCTGAATATGTTTTCTCCTACAATAATGGCATCATCAACAAGTATCCCAAGGGTCATGATAAAAGCAAAAAGTGATATCATGTTTATTGTTGCGTCTAAATAATCGAGCACCATAAAAGCGGCCATAAAGGAAATGGGTATTCCGATAGCGACCCAGAAGGCCAGGCGAAGGTTTAAAAACAAAGCCAGGATGATAAAAACCAGTGTAATTCCCTGGATCCCGTTACGAAGCAAAAGATCAATCCTGCCCTGAACCATTACGGAAAGATCCAGCCATATGGCAAGATTAATTCCATCAGGCATTTTGTTTTCATGCTTTTTTACATACTCCTTGACTGTCTTGGCAATTTCAATAACATCTTCCTGGCTTGTTCTGTTAACCTGGACGAGAGCAGCGGGCTTGCTGTTGAATCTTGTTCTTATATCAACATCTTCAAAATCATCGATGATTTTTGCAACATGCCCAAGGCGTACAACTGTTCCATCAGGTTGTGTAATAAGGGGAATATTCTCAAATTCATCACCTGTATAAAGCTGGCCCTTTGACCTTACCAGTATTTCTCCCTGACGTGTTTTAATAGTGCCTCCAGGGAGATCAATGCTACCGGATCTTATGGCCCTGACAATATGATCAAATGAAATGGAGTATCTCCTGAGATTTTCCTCTGAAACCTCAACAGCCACCTCATATTCCCTGACACCAATTAAATCCACAGTAGATATAGACTTTGTGTCGATAAGATCGTCTCTGATTTTTTCAGCCACTTCACGCAGGAGCCTTTCGGGAACATCCCCATATACTGCTACCGAAATCGTTGGGTCCCGTTTAACTATTTCCGTTACTACAGGTTTTTCAGCTTCATCGGGAAATGTATCAATACGATCTACTTCTTTCTTTATATCGTCCAGTACACTCTTAGCATCAGCGCTCGATTCAAGTTCAACTGTAACAGAACCAAAACCTTCATTAGCAGCGGAAAAAATCCGGGATATTCCTTCGATCCCTTTTATATTTTCCTCGATTTTTACACATATCCCTTCTTCTATCTCTTCAGGACTTGCTCCTGGATAAGGTACGATCACATTGATAAAGTCCAGGGCAAACTGGGGAAACAGTTCCTTGCGCATATTCGATACCGTAATAGCCCCTGCTGCAATGATAAAAATCATTACAAGGTTTACGGTAACACGGTTATTTATTGACCATTTTCCTAAAGATTTCATCTGGTTTGATAATTTAGCGCTTTGAAAACATAGATAATATTTTGTGTTGTGAAGTGACTAAAGTGAGCTAAAGTGTCTAAAGTGACTAAAGTTGTGGAATTCTATCTATTTTATGTTAAAAGATGGAGCGAACAGACTCCGCCATAATAGCCTATCCGGCCTTCGTAGCCACTTCGGCAGAGTAGGCTGGCTACGAAGGCTGAAAGCGATACCTTAACTTTAGGCACTTTAGCTCACTTTAGTCACTTTAGTCACTTTTTTACTGTTTCACCCTCACCAGCATCCCATCCGCTGCACCGGACAAGGGTGTTGTAATAACAAGATCGCCGGTTTCCAGCCCTTTATCAATAAATACAGATTCCTTAAAACTGCGGATGATGCTGACAGGTTGTACCTTTAATTTATTATCCTTAACTGTGTACACTACATCACCTGTGTGAACTACATGGCGGGGAAGTAAAAAAGCCTTTTCAATCTCTCTTCCCTTTATAATTACCGTCACAAAGCTGCCCGGTCTTAAAAGGACTGACCTTATACTGCTTTTGCCTGCCTCTTTATCATCATCGATCTCAATAACAACCGGGAGGGTTCGTGTCCTTTCATCCATCTGCGCTTTTATCCTGGCAACGCGTCCTTTCCAGGAAAGGGAGCTATCCTCTATCCCGAGTATTATCTTTACTTCAGGCATAGATTCCGGGGACATATCATATGAAAACCATTTCAGCTCTTTTATCGGGATACGAACCTCAATATCAAGAGCCCCGTCACGGTAAATACTGCCCAGATATTGCCCTGTATTAACATGCTGACCTTCTTCAATGCTCTTTTCTAAAACCCAACTATCTGAATGTGCAACAATGGTTGACCGTTCCAGATCGAGCTTTGCCTGTTTTAGCGAAACTTTCGCCATATTACGCTGCGCTTCATATTGATCTTTCAGCGGGCCTGTCAGTGCCATCTGATTTTCAAGCCCCTGGAGACGTTCCAGGCTTGAAAGGTATCTTTGTTCAGCCTTATCGAGTGTAGTTTGAGCAATTACATTTTTGTCGATAAGTTTTTTCAGGCGCGTGAACTCACTTTGCGCAAGTGAAGCATCAGACTTTGCAATCTTGATGATGGCTTTAAGATTATTTACTTCCTGTTCAAGTCGCATCAGCTCGGCTTTTCCCTGGCTGACCTGAATCCTTCGCTTTTCAACTTCAAGTCGATAAGTTCTTGGATCAATTTTAATCAATGCAGTTCCTTTTCTAACAAGACTCCCTTCCTTAAAGGATGAATCGATTTTAACTATCCTGCCTCGAACTTCTGCCACGAGTTTTAAATCTTCACGCGCCTTAACTGTTCCGTATGCCTCAATGGTCATATTTATGTTTTCGGCCTTTACAGTCATGGTTTCGACAAGACGGCCTTTTTCAACAACTACCTGTCGCTGCGCCCTGGGCCTTAAGGTAATAAGCAAAACAGCAATGATGATAGCCGTACTAACAACTATGACAACCCGAAGAGACTTGAACATAAAACCCTTTTTCAT
>JAUWOH010000017.1 GCA_030612225.1 Desulfobacteraceae bacterium | reverse complement strand
TCTTCGCTTCTTGTTACGGCGTAAACTAAGGTGAAGCCTGATTGGCCTCAGGCTATGCTTTTCAAGATACGCAGGGACAAGACGCCTTGGCAAGACATCATTTTTTATAAAAATAGAATAGACAGAATTCCTTAACTTTAGACACTTTAGGCACTTTAGTTCACTTTAGGCACTTCAAAATTATTCCATCCGGTTACAAAATAAACTAATAAACTCATAATTATATATCAGCGTACTTAAAATTCTAAGCGCCCAAAAACTTCCCTCCCTGGTAAACAAAAAAAGCTGCAAACCATGCAACAGAAGTATTGTATGCAATGCTGAAAAACATCCATTTAAAGGAACCGGTTTCCCGTTTTATTGCTGCAACTGTGGCAAGGCATGGAAGATACAAAAGAACAAAAACCATCATAGAAAGCGCAGAAAGGGGAGTCATGCCGGATGATAAAAGAGCATTCTTTAAAGCGTCCGACTCTTCTTCGGCAGCATGAAGAACAGCCATTGTGCTTACAACAATTTCTTTGGCAACAAACCCGGTGAGAAGGGCGACTCCTCCGCGCCAATCAATACCTAAGGGTGAAAATAAAGGTGAAATGGTTTTGCCCATACGACCCATATAGGATTTTTCAACTTGCTCGGCTCTTTGGGCTTTGGTTATTTCAAATATATCTGCATCTTTTTTCTTTTCCAGTATTTTATTATCAACATTGCCTGCCTTGATTCCAGTCTCGTAAGACGCTTTAACCTTTTCAATTTCACCGTTATAATCAAAAGAATACTCTGTGTTGCGGGGAAAGGCGGAAAACGCCCATACAACAACAGAACCAATAAGTATTATCCCGCCCATTTTTTTTAAAAACATTTTGCTGCGGTCCCACATGTGAATCAAAAGACTTTTTAACATGGGAACCCGGTATGGCGGAAGCTCCATGACAAAGGGAGCATCAGCGCCCTTTAAGAGAGTCGAGCGGAAAAGGCGGCCGGTTAAGATGGAAAGCACAATTCCGACAAGATAAATAGAGAAGATAACAGATCCTGCCCTTACACCAAAGAACGTTCCTGCAAGCACAATATAAATAGGCAGTTTGGCCGAACAGGACATAAAGGGAGTAATAAGGATTGTAAGGATACGGTCCTTTTCACTTTCGAGAGTCCGGGCAGCAATGATGGCAGGGACATTGCACCCAAACCCCATGAGCATGGGAATAAACGATTTCCCGTGAAGGCCGATAAGGTGCATTATCTTGTCCATGAGAAAAGCAGCTCTTGCCATATAGCCCGTATCTTCGAAAATTGCGATGCAGAAGAAAAGAATCATAATGTTCGGCATAAAAATTATAACACTTCCGACACCTGCAATAATGCCGTTTAGCAAAAGATCCTTAAAAAGGCTTTCAGGAAGTAAACCGTCCAGTGTTGATGATAAAAAACCTACACCTGTGTCAATCCATTCCATTGGATAAGCGCCGAAGGAGAAAGTTATCTGGAACATTGCCCAGATAAATATAAAAAAGATCGGGAACCCGATAAAGCGGTTTGTCAAAACAAGATCAATGTTTCGAGATATATCTATGCGTTCTTTAATTGATGTTGTATGTACTTCTTTGATAATTCCGGCAATAAATCCGTATCGTTCATCTGTCATGATGATTTCCGGTTCATCGTCAAAACGGTCCCTTAGATAGCTGCGCTGCGATAGAGCTTCCTTAAGAATCTTTTCAGCTTTGTCGCCGGCCTTTTCAAAAATGCGCTTTTTTACAATTTCATCGTCTTCTAAAAGCTTTATAGCCGACCATCTGGAGTTATAGGGAAGTTTTTCTGCAATCTTTAGTCCAATAAGGCTTTGAACCTTTGAAATGGAATTTTCAATATCCCTGTTATACCTAACCTTACGCTCTTGAGGTATTTCAGAGCTTGATTTTGCCAGTTTAACGGCTTCTTTTAAAAGATTATTTATGCCTTCATTTTTATTGCCGATTGTAAAAATAACCGGTACATTAAGAAGTTCGGAAAGCTTTTTGGCATCAATTTTAATTCCGCGGGACTTGGCCAGATCTGCCATATTCAGGGCAAATATAACCTTACAATCGATTTCTCTTAGCTGGGTTGCAAGGTAAAGGCTTCGTTCAAGATTGGAAGAATCAATGATATCAATGACAACGTCAGGACATTCTTCAAGAACAAAATTCCGAGCAATGATTTCTTCAATAGAAAAGGGGGTCAGGCTGTATGTTCCGGGAAGATCAATAATTGTAAGATCGTATCCGAACTTGCTTATTTTCCCTTCTTTTTTTTCAACAGTTACGCCAGGCCAGTTTCCGACTTTTTGCCGGGTTCCGGTAATATTATTAAACGTTGTTGTTTTGCCTGAATTAGGATTGCCTGCAAGGGCTATTGTAAAGCTTTTCTGATGCATAATTATTTGCCTATTTTAAGTCAACCGTGATGTTGGCGGCTTCTTCAACCCTGAACGATATGTGGTACCCTTTTACTATAAGTTCTAGGGGGTCTTTCAAAGGAGCATATTTTTCCACATATATTTCAGTACCTTTTAAAATGCCCATTTCAAGTATTCGCCTGCGCAATGCGCTGTTTCCGCCAATACTGTCAATTATTGCGGTCTGGCCTTCTTTCAATTCACTTAATAACATCTATAGGTCTCCCTTCTTGAAAATTCAATTTGTTTTTATAGAACATTGAAATTAACTACACAAGCGAGTGTTGTCAACAAGCTGTTACCAAATAATTAACTGACAACAAGCAAAGGACAGCGTGTAAAATTAAGCACTTAACTCGGATAAACGAAACATCAGCCTCCCGAAAGGAGGTAATTAGAAACAAGATTTACAAGCCCCCATATTGCATCTGCTGCCAGGTGCTTCTCGATGGATCTGTCAAAGAGAATTGAAAGGTTAGGTTCAAATTCATCATCGCCTCCCCATAACAGGTAATAGAGGGGGATTTTGGGAAAAGGGAGCAGCATATATGCTGCGTCAGCCATATCGAGAGATTTTCCGCCAAGACTTTCCGCCGCAGATTTAAACCCTTCAAGATTATTCCCATAAAGGTCCAGGAGGAGAGCTGTTTGAAGCTCATGTGGTCCTTGGAAAAACTGGGCGTTTTTGAGGTCGCGGACACTTATTATATCCTGGTTCGGGTTATCAGAGGATACGTTAAGCAGATATACCAGCATAATAAGTTCCAGGAAGGGGTTTTCAATCTTTTCACGTTTGTTAACGTTTAGACGATGAATAGATCGATTTTCCATGTCAAGGAGTATGTCTTTATTTAAAAAATGAAGAAGAAGACCTTCCGGAGGGTAAACATGTGCAAGGGAAAGGTTACATAGCTTGTTAACATTTCTTTTTTTCAGCTTATCCCAGTAATCGGTTGGGACTTTAATTATTTCACCGGTCGGTGTTTTTGTCATAGGTTTTTTCAAGCTTCAGACCCCGACATTTTGTTAAAATACGCTTTTTTATTGGACAAAAGCAATGCGTTAATAGCTGGTAGCTGACTTTCGTTTTAGTTTAGATACAGATTCTATATGATATGTATGGGGAAACATGTCAACAGGTTGAACCTCAATAACACGGTATATATCTTTCATCATGAAAATATCCCTTGCCAAGGTCGCAGGATTGCATGAAACATAAACAATTCTGTCTGGTGCCATATCAATAACCTGTTTGACAACATCTTTGTGCATCCCCGACCTGGGCGGATCTATAATCATAACATCAGGTCGCTTTGTAATCTGCTCAAGACAATTTATGATATTGCCACAGATAAAATGGCAATTTGAAATATTATTATTTACGCAGTTGTTTTCAGCATCCTTTACAGCACTTTCGATGATTTCGATTCCGATTACCTCTTTTGCAGAATCTGAAATGCAAATCGGAATAGTACCTGTGCCGCTGTATAGATCTACTACGGTTTCTTTGCCGGTAAGTTCTGCAAACATTTTTACAGTTTCATATAAACGCTTTGCTCCGAATGTGTTAGTCTGGAAAAAAGAGTTTGCTGATATCTCAAACTCATATGGGCCTATTTTATCCTTTATATGGGATGAACCTGCAAGATATATCTCATACTCTCCGATGGCAACACCTGCTGGTTTTGATGTTATATTGTTTATTACAGATGCTATTTTCGGATATTTTTTAATCAAAAGATCAGCAAGGGGCTGTACTTCTTCCCTGTTTTCGTCGGCTGTTATGATATTGACCATCCATTGATCATAAAAAGCCGAATGCCTTAACATAAGAAAACGCCAGAATCCTACATGGCTGCGAAGTCCGTAAACAGGGAGGTCGGAATTTTTTATGAAGTTTCTGACATCATCAAGAATTAAGTTGCCAAGGTCAGGCTGAAGGAGGCATTCCTTGATATCTAAAACCTTATAAAAAGTTCCGGGCACATGAAGTCCGATGGCAAAACCTGCTTCCACGTCCAGTCCCATTTCATCCGGTAGAAGCCATCTTCTGTCACTTAAGGAAAACTCCATTTTATTTCTGTAACCGAAAATCAGTTCTGAAGGGATTGTCGGGTGAACAACTGCGTTTTCGACAAAGCCGATATGCTTGAGGGAATCAGCTACATGCTGCTGTTTGTAGGAAATTTGTTTGTCATATTTTAAGAATTGCCACTTGCAGCCTCCGCAAAAGCCGCTGAACTCACAGGGAGGATTTATCCTGTATGGTGAGGGTTCAAGAAGTTTTAGAATGCGACCATTAGCGAAATTCTTCTTTTTCTTAATTATCCGAATTGATACAAGATCTAATGGTACTGCCTGGTCAATAAAAACAGCAAAGCCATCAATGTGCGCAATGCCTTTGCCGCCAAAGGCCAGATCTGTGACCTTAAGATCGATAATTTGTCCTTTTTTAATTGTCATTTTCTTAAATCTTGTTTATCCTGTTATAAGGGTTCACGGTTCAGAGGTTCACGGTTGTGTTTTTCACGTAAACTGTGAACCTTTGAACCGTGAACCTTTGAACCATTGAACCATTGAACCTGTGAACGGATACATCCTGTTATCCTGTCAGAATGTTATTAAATACGACAAACTAAAGATGAAATCAATCTGTAAAAAAATAAGTTTTTTGTCCGATAATTTCCTGCTCAGGGGAATATTTCATATACCGGCTGTTGAGAAAGGTCCCGTTGTTATAGGTTCTCACGGTCTTTTGAGTAGCGGTAGTTCTCCCAAACAAATCGAACTGGCAAGAAGATGTAACGATTTTGGCATTGCATTTTTCAGGTTTGACCATCGAGGTTGCGGGAAAAGCGAAGGGATTTTTAATAAAGTTACTTCACTTGATGGCAGGCGCACCGATATTCTTAGTGCTATTGAAACAATTCGCGGCCAGGGCTACATTGGCAGAAGGATAGGACTCTTCGGGAGCAGCATGGGGGGAGCGGCATGTATATCAGCGGCAGGCACAACTGAAATAGATTCTATGGTTGTCAGTGCAGCACCGCTGAGAAGTCGCATGATAAAAAGACCGGCTGAAAAAAATAAAGCAGAATATGATGAAAAAAAACTTTCCTTTGACATATCAGGAAAGCTTTCAGGAATTAATAATATACTCATTTTCCACGGAGATGCCGACCAGGTGGTTCCATTTTCCAATGCACTTGAACTATACGAAAAAGCAGGGGATACTAAAAAGTTAATAATACAGGAAAACGGAGATCATTTGATGAGTAATAAGACACACCAGGAAGAGTTTATTCGTGAAGCAGGGTTGTGGTTTAAAAATGGGTTATTTGCTAAAGTCTAACAGGTCTTTCCGTAAAAGATCCAGAGCTGTTATTGCGAAGATTTTTTTATTCATCAGGCGGTTGAAAGACGAAAAATGAAAGCGATGTGCCAGGACAGTGTCAGGTGTTGCAAGACCGATACAGATTGTTCCAACAGGTTTGTTTTCAGTTCCGCCATCCGGGCCTGCAATACCTGTTGTTGAAAGGCCGTAAGTTGCCCCGGAAATACGCTGCGCACCTTTTGCCATCTCTTTTGCAGTCTCTTCATGTACCGCACCGTATTTTTCCAGCGTAGAAGAGGAAACACCAAGAATCTTTATTTTAGATTTATTTGAATAGGTGACCCCTGAAAAGAGAAAAAAATTCGAACTGCCCGCAATATTTGTGAACAGGTGGGAGATAAGTCCTCCTGTACAGCTTTCAGCTACTGCTATGGTCGCATTTTTTTGAACAAGAAAATCGCCGACAACCTTTTCCATGGAGTTGCCGTTAAGAGAAACTATCCTTTTACCGATTTTTTGTGATATCCAATCAGATGCTTTATTCAACAATTCATTAAGGTAATTTTCATCTTCCACGGTTCCGTAAAGTTTCACCTGGATGACCGGAAAATTAGCACGCAGGCCAAGTTTCAGTTCTTTAAAAAGATCGGGAAAACCAGTAAGTTTTTCATTTACGGCTGCTTCCGTAAGGCCGAAGGTAGAGATCGTCCTGTTTTGGCAATAAATTTTAGTTTTTCTTGTAAGTTTTTCTATGCGAGGTAAAACTTTATCTGAAAGCATTCTTCGCATTTCAGGCGGAACACCGGGAAGAAAGAAAAAAAGGCACTTATCTATTTTTAAAGAAAAACCAGGGGCTGAACCAACTGGATTGAATAAGCATTCCGAGCCCTTTGGAAGCATGGCCTGTTTTTTGTTTGATGGACTATAAAGACGTTTTCGGGCTTTAAAAAATTCTTCAACAGAGCTTAAAGCATTTTTGTTTATAGCAAGTTCTACTCCGGCGGCTTTTGCAGCTGACTCGGAAGTTAAATCATCTGATGTGGGTCCCAGACCGCCTGTTACTACACATATGTCGGTGCGGCTGCCTATTTCTTTGAGGATGGTTGTAAGTATATCCGAATCGTCTCCGACACAACTGTGCCTGACTACAGATATACCTGTTTCTTCAAGCTTTTGTGAAATATGAGCCGAATTGCTGTCAACCAGAGCACCAGACCTGATTTCATCACCTGTTGCAAGAACTTCTGCTTCCATTATTATTGATTCTTTCGTTAAAAGTCGAATTTACCACAGAGACCACTGAGTTCACAGAGATAAATGCATAATAACCCGGGTTCAAAGTTCCGGGGTTCAGAGGTTACCCTCGTTTACATACTTCTATTTGGGAACGTACATCCGCTTGAGCGCCGGAATGAGTGGAAAGGCAACCCTGAACGTTGAACCTCTGAACCCGTGAACGGATGCAATACTTAATAAAAAAATATTCTCTGTATTTTCTGTGAGCTCAGTGGTGAAAAATAGTTTTTTACGACCAGTCAATAAGATCCGATGCAGATACTTTTTCTTTAAGCGAACTTGCATCCGAGCCTTCAAGGTCGACAGTAATAATGCTGTCGCATATATTTTTCAGCTTTTCAACAACAACTAAATGATCCGGATGAACCTGATAACGATTCAATGCCTCAGTATTGGCAAAGAGAGCGATCAGGCCAAAATCGTAGGATCTTTCGGAATGAACTACATCCCTGCCGAATTCATATGTATGAATTTCATTAATGCTGTTAGGCAGATCGTCCATATGCTTTTCAAGATCCTCAATGTCGGATTCTTTTATCCCTGGTTTAAACTTTATTAAAACAATATGATTGAGCATTATTTGTCTCCATTTGCGAGTTGCGACTTCCGGGTTACGAGTTGCGAGTCGGAAACAATCATTTTTTATATCCCGTAACCAGAAACAGATTATATTTTCCTTTAACCTAAGTTGAGCGATTTTTTGCGAAGATATGTGCTGAGATCTTGATGCATGAGAATTTGCAAAAACTGCAAGTGCCCCGCAGGAAATGCATCTGGGGTGCATACCCATAGATATGTCGAGGACTTTTGCAAAGCCTTTATGCGCAAGAGATCGGCGCAGATCGAGTAAAAAATCGCTCAATTCAGGTTTAAATTGGATTGATTTTTTAATTTGAGTGTATTATCAGATGTTTTTAATATTTCAACTGCTAAAAAACTATCACTGTTTAAATATACATGCAACAGCTATCTGTGATACTTTTTACGAATTCATCATTATTGGGAGGATAAAGGCATTTAGAAAGAAGAGAAGTTGACAGCTTTCTAAACGGAGGTTTAAAATGACTCAGTGCGTCTTATTGAACGCAGACTATACATTTTTAAATGTAGTGGATTGGAAGAGGGCGATGTGTCTGCTGACAAAAGATAAGATTACAGTGCTGAAGTATTCTAAAAGAATAGTTAGAACGGCTGAAGGTATTGCAATGAGAATTCCTGCTGTAATGAAGCTTATCAAATTAATAAGGACCCTTTACAGAACAAGAGTTCCTTTCAGCAAAAGAAACGTTTTAGTGAGAGATGGGTTCAAATGTGCTTATTGTCGTGCAGAGAAAGAGAAATTGACTATTGATCATATTGTGCCTAGATCCAGGGGCGGAAAGACTGATTTTGAAAATTGTGTGGCTGCATGCAAGCCTTGTAATAATAAAAAAGGTAACAAAACTCCTAATGAGGCAAATATGTACCTCAAAGTTAAGGCTTATCAGCCGACAATTTCAGAATTTTTAAGGTTGAAAGTTAAAAAGCTCGGTATTACTGAAGTCTTGAAAGGATTTGGAATTTACTAACTTTGTTCCATCTTTATATCCTGCCTTGTTGCCGTCCATGCCCTTATGATGTCTGGAGGGCAATGTAAAAGCCAAAGGTCTCCAGAGATAAAAAAGGAAAAATTCAGCCAGGAAGTTACAAAGACACAAAAGAGCTTTAATTTTAAAGCATTATCAAAAGAAGAAAAAAGTTGTAGATACGGCATATGTTGTGCACTTAGAATTATATTATATAATCCTTGGTGTCTTAGTGCCTTTGTGGCTGAACTATTACAAAAAAGGAAAAAATCATGAAAGGAATAATTTTGGCCGGAGGCTCAGGGAGTCGGCTTTACCCGATTACTCGTGTGGTCAGCAAGCAGCTTTTGCCTGTTTATGATAAGCCCATGATCTATTATCCTTTGTCGGTTCTAATGCTGGCCGGTATCAGGGAAATACTTATAATTTCAACTCCCGAGGATTTACCTGATTTCGAAAGACTGTTTCAAGACGGTTCCAGCCTGGGATTGAACTTTTCCTATGCCGTTCAGCCAAGACCCGAAGGGCTGGCCCAGGCCTTTATCATAGGTAAATCATTTATCGGAGATGACCATGTCTGCCTTATTCTGGGAGATAATATTTTTTACGGTCATAATCTTTCGGATACTTTAAAAAGAGCTATCCATCTGGAAAAAGGGGGCAGAATTTTCGGCTACCTTGTTCGTGATCCTGAGCGGTATGGAGTGGTGGAATTTGATCGGGATGGAAATGTAATCGGGATTGAAGAAAAGCCGGAAAAACCAAAATCAAATTATGCTGTTCCAGGTCTTTATATTTATGACAATGACGTTGTGAACATAGCTGCGGATATAAAACCTTCTGAGCGCGGAGAAATAGAGATTACAGATGTTAATATGGAATATCTTAAAAGGGGCGAGCTTAAAGTAGAGCTTTTAGGCAGAGGTTTTGCCTGGCTTGATACCGGAACCCATGAAGCCCTGCAGCAGGCGGCCAGTTATGTCCAGGCTATCCAGGAGCGCCAGGGACTAAGAATCGCAAGCATAGAAGAGATTGCCTTTCGCCTTGGATATATTGATCATATGCAGCTTGAAAATCTTGCTAAAGATATGCTGAAAAATGAGTACGGCCGGTATCTTATGGATATAGTTATTGAAGTCGGGGAGTAGTAAAGAATTTACACACGGAGGACGTAGCTTTTATTTGCCTATAGAAGGGGCTGTCGGGTCGACCAGGTTAAAAGTGACTAAAGTGCCTAAAGTGAGCTAAAGTGACTAAAGTTGTGGTATCGCTTCGCTCAATCTTTTTTAATAAAAATTAAATAGACAGAATTCCTTAACTTTAGACACTTTAGACACTTTAGTTCACTTTAGGCACTTTTATTTGTAATTATCTCTGACCACACACATAAGGATGTAGTTTTCAAAATTGAATAAAAAAGATTGATGAATTATGGAGGATTAAATGGATTACAAGAAGACACTCAACCTTCCGGCGACAAAGTTTCCGATGAAGGCAAATCTGGCGAAGCGTGAGCCGGAGCAATTAAAATACTGGGAAGAAAGCCGTTTGTATGAGAAGATAAGAAATGCTTCAAAGGGGAGCGAACTTTTTATTCTTCATGACGGTCCGCCATATGCAAACGGTGTTATACATATCGGTACGGCTTTAAACAAAATATTAAAAGATATTATAGTCCGATCGCGGCAGATGATGGGTTTTGATGCGGTTTACGTGCCGGGGTGGGACTGTCATGGTCTTCCCATTGAGCATAACGTGGAAAAAGAGCTTGGAGCTAAAAAGAAAGATCTTTCAATGGCCCAGGTCAGAAAGCTGTGCAGGTCATATGCGGAAAAATATATAGACATTCAGAGGGAAGAGTTTAAAAGGCTTGGTGTAATGGGTGAATGGGAAAATCCATATTTAACCATGAACTATGCTTACGAAGCTACAATTGCAAGGGAGTGCGGAAAGTTTGCACTCAACGGAAGTCTTTTCAGGAGTAAAAAGCCTATATATTGGTGTTCTACATGTCAGACTGCTCTGGCGGAAGCAGAAGTAGAATATCACGATGAGACATCACCGTCGATTTTTGTAAAGTTTTTCCTAAAAGATGACATCAGCAGTGAAGTAAAAGAAGTCTTGGATAAAAAAGTTTTTGTTGTGATCTGGACGACAACACCCTGGACTATCCCGGCGAACATGGCCATAGCCTTTCATCCTGATTTTGAATATGTTGCAGTTGATGTCGGCAATAACGAAGTTTTGATCATGGCCGAAGAACTTGTGGAAAGCTGTATGCGCACTTTTGGCATTGCCGACTATAAAATTCTTGCGGATATTGATCCGAAAATGCTTGAACGAAAAAAATGCATGCACCCTCTTTATAACAGGGAATCGATTTTGATTTTAGCCGATCATGTTACACTGGAAGCCGGCACAGGTTGTGTCCATACAGCCCCGGGACATGGCCGCGAAGATTACGAAGTAAGCTTACAGTATGATATTGATGTCTATTCTCCAATAGACGACAAAGGATGTTTTACACAGGATGTAGAATTTTTCAGTGGACAGTTTGTCTTTGATGCAAATAAAAATGTTAATGCCAAACTACAGGAAACCGGCACACTCCTTGCGGAAGAAACAATAGAACATTCATATCCTCATTGCTGGCGATGTAAAGAGCCGGTTATTTTTCGTGCTACGCCCCAATGGTTTATCTCCATGGACAAGACAGGTTTGAGGAAGAAAACCCTTGAAGAGATCGACAGAGTTGAATGGATTCCCCACTGGGGCAAGGAAAGAATATACAGCATGATCGAAAATCGTCCGGACTGGTGTGTATCCAGGCAGCGGGCCTGGGGCGTCCCCATAACCGTATTTTATTGTGATAAGTGCGAAGCACTGTATATCAACCAGGAAATAATCGATAGTGTTTGCACTGCATTTGAAAAGCACGGTGCGGATATCTGGTTTGAAAAGGATGCGGATGAATTTCTGCCCAGTGGAGCGGTGTGCGAAAAATGCGGAAATACATCCTTTGTTAAGGAGACCGATATTCTGGATGTATGGTTCGATTCCGGTGTGAGTCATGCAGCAGTACTTGAGCAGCGTTCTTATCTAAAATGGCCTGCCGATCTTTACCTGGAAGGGACCGACCAGCACAGGGGGTGGTTCCACAGTTCGATTCTAACCGCTGTAGGAACAAGGGGAGCCGCACCTTATAACGCTGTGTTAACCCATGGATATGTTGTTGATGCACAAGGAAAGAAGATGTCCAAGTCTATAGGCAATATCGTGGCTCCAAGCGAGGTTATAGATAAATACGGGGCGGAGATATTACGTCTTTGGGTTTCCGCATCTGATTACAGGGATGATATCCGCATTTCCGAAAAATTTTTAAAGCAACTCAGCGATGCCTATCGAAGGATAAGAAATACTTGCAGGTTCCTGATGGGCAACTTGTCTGATTTTAATCCCCCAAAAGATTTGGTTTCGTATGAATCGATGCCGGACATAGACAAATTTGCTATGCACAGGCTTTCCGAACTCATAGAAAAAACCCGGAAAGCTTATAATACATACGAATTTCACCTGGTTTACCATGCGCTTTACAATTATTGTACCCTTGATCTTTCTGCATTTTATTTAGATATTCTAAAAGACAGGTTGTACACTTCGCCGCCTAAATCAAAAGAAAGAAGAAGTGCTCAGACCGTTATGTACAGTATGCTTGACTCAATGGTGCGGCTGATGGCGCCGATACTGTCATTCACAGCAGAAGAGATCTGGAGTTTTATGCCGGAACAAACGGAAAAAGAGACGAGCGTTCACCTGGCATCCTTGCCTGAAGTAAACGAAAGCATGAAAGACGAAAATCTGGCAGGAAACTGGGGACGTTTGCTTGAAATTCGCTCAGAGGTGACAAAGGCTCTCGAAGAAGCCCGGGCTAAAAAACTTATCGGGCACCCCCTTGATGCTGCTGTTACAATTTCATGCATAAAAAAGCTTCATGACACGCTGCACCCGTATGTAGATGATTTAAAGTCTATATTCATTGTTTCTAAAGCATCTCTGCTTGACGGCGAAAGGCTTACTGACGCATACGAGAGCAGCGATATAAAAGGTTTGTCAGTTAAGGTCGAGGTTGCTGAAGGTGATAAGTGCGAACGATGCTGGATGCATGAACCTTCGGTTGGGACAAATTCGGATCATCCAGCAATTTGCGACCGGTGCCGGCAGGCGTTGGATCTTATAGCGCAGGAAGAACCTGTATGAAAATATTTAACAGCAAATATATGAGACTTGCCGGTGTTGGCGGAGTAATTGTGATCGCTGACCAGATAACAAAGGCATTGATTTTAAAATCAATGCCTCTTTATCATTCAGTGCCGGTTATACCTGGCTTTTTCAACATCACTCATATTCAAAATCCAGGGGGCGCCTTTGGGTTCCTGGCAAATCAAAGTTCGAATTTGCGAACCATAGTTTTTCTTTTGATTTCATCACTGGCTGTAGGGTTGATTTTCTGGTTTTATAAAAACACACCAAAGACACACCCGTGGCTTGCCTCTGCTTTTGCCATGATTTTCGGGGGCGCCATCGGAAACCTGATTGACAGAATACGTTTTGGAAAAGTAGTCGATTTTCTTGATATCTACATTGGCGATTTGCACTGGCCTGCTTTTAATATTGCGGACAGCGCCATATCCATAGGAATTGCTGCTTTTATTTTTCACCTTCTATTTAAAAAACTGCCCGAGTAGATCGAGAGCGAGTAAAGAATCCACGCCTAAAGGACGTGACATTGATTTGCACCTCGAATGGGCTGTAAGATACTCCAGGTTAAAAGTGACTAAAGTGTCTAAAGTGAGCTAAAGTGACTAAAGTTACGGAATTCTGTCTGTTTTATTTTTATAAAAAGATGGAGCTAAGCGACACCACAACTTTAGGCACTTTAGACACTTTAGCTCACTTTAGACACTCTTATTTACCCAGGAAAAGCCAATTATCTCTGAACACGCCCAAAGGACGTGGTTTTAAAAATTGAATAAAATGCTCCCAATCCTTTTTAAAATTGGAAAACTTACTGTATGCAGCTTCAGCTTTTTCATAGCGATAGGATTGATATCAGGGATATTGCTTGCAAGGAGAGAGGCCAAAAGGACAGGAGAAGATCCGGAAAAGATCATGGATCTCTGTTTTTATTTGCTGGTCGCAGCTATTGTTGGGTCACGTTTATTTTATGTTGCTGCAAACCCCGGTATATTTTTTCAGGATCCTTTGGAAATAATAAGGATACAAAATGGAGGGCTTTATTTTTACGGAGGGTTTATAGCAGCCTTGATTACAGGGCTTATCTATATGAAATCAACAGCGATGCCCCTTTGGAAAACTGCTGACATTATGGCCCCGTCTATTGCTGTCGGCCAGTTCCTTGGAATGCTCGGATGTTTTTTTGCGGGCTGCTGTTATGGCAGAGCCAGCGATTTTCCCTGGGCCGTTACCTTCATGCATCCTGAATCCCTCGCCCCCATCGGCATTCCTCTCCATCCTGTGCAGCTTTATTTTTCTTTAAATTATCTTATAATCTATTGTGTTTTGCTTTTTGTTCGTAGATACAAGAAATTTGACGGCCAGTTATTCTGGATTTACGTTTTGCTTTATGGGGTAACCTTTGCAATCATTGAAACATTTCGCGGTGACATTCAGGGCTACTCTATCTCCGGGGCTTTGTCTGTTTCACAAACAGTCGGCGCAGCATTGGCGATGGTTGCTGCTGTAATGATTATGCTGCTTAGAAGATCACCGGAAAAGGACTAAATGAGCACTTCGTTTGATGAGCGCTACGTTTAATGAGCGCTTCGCTTGAAGAGCGCTACGCTTTAGGAGCACTACGTTTGAGGATTAAGATTTTAACTTCAAGGACTTTAGTCCGCTCCTTAAGTCCTGCAGGGATGGTCTTCAAGCCCTATCCAGGGCGGTCTTCAAGTCCCGTAGGGACGCTCTGCAAGGCCGAAGGCCGCTCAAAAAGAGTTGTTAACCAATGCCAATAATAAATTACAAAGAACTCGAAAAATATATAAAAGATAAAAAAGAGGATCAGTTTGCCCCTGTGGTTCTGATTTATGGAGAAGAACTTCTCTACAAAGAAGCATTTGAAAAGCTTTTAGATGTCATGGTTCCAGGTGCAGGGCGTAGTCTTAACTATGATCCGTTTGAAGGATCGACTGAAGACATTCATGAGGTGATAGCGCGGGTAAATACATTTTCTCTTTTGTCCGGTATGAAGGTTGTATCTATCATTGACTCCAGGATCTTCTATTCAAAGCAGGATGAAGAAAGGATACTGGAAAAAGCAAAAGAGGAATATGATAAAAACGATATTAAAAAAGCTTCAAAACATCTTTTAAGCCTTTTAGGGCTTTTAAATCTTTCCTTTGAAGACGTGGATAAAACAAACAGAAGTAAAACGTTTAAAATATTTACAAACAAATTCAGCGACGAAAAATGGTTTGATGAAATCATCGATTACTGCCTTGAGAATAGCCTGTCTGTGCCTTCCGGTCAGGATAAAGGCAAAAAGTTGCAGGAAGCTATTGAGAAAGGATTTCCAAAAGGAAACCATCTTATTATTACAACGGATTTTGTGGATAAGAGGAAAAGTCTTTACAAAAGCATTGAAAAAAACGGGATGATAATTGACTGTTTTGTGCCAAAAGGAGATCGAAGAGCTGACAAAATAGTCCAGGAAGAGGTTCTGAATGAAAAGATGAAGTCCATTCTCACACAAAACGACAAGACAATGGGCCAGAGCGCATATATGGCCATGTATAAGATGACCGGTTTTGACCTGCGCACCTTTTCAAGCAATATGGATAAACTTATCAGCTATGTTGGGGAGCGGAAAAATATAACAACAAAGGACGTGGAGTATGTTTTAAAACGAACAAAAAAAGATCCAATATATGAATTTACAAATGCAGTAACCGATAAAAATATTGAAAGGGCCCTTTTTTACCTGAATTCCCTCCTTACCGGTGGCGAAATAGACCATCCACTTCAACTTCTTGCTGCAATAGTTAACCAGGTTAGAAAGCTTCTTATTATCAAGGATTTTACTGAAAGTTCGAGGGGCAGTGTTTGGTTTGCAGGCTGCCGGTATAATCATTTTCAAAGCAACGTCATGCCTGAAATAATTGAGCATGACAGAGCTTTTTTAAAGCATATGGATGATTGGGAAAATATGCTTTCAGAAGAGATGGATAAGGATGATGAAAATCAAAAAAAAGGGAGAAAAAAGAAGAAAAAAAGCAAAGCTTCCACAGATCTTATTATTGCAAAAAACCCAAAAAATACCTATCCTGTTTTTATGATGCTGCAAAAGTCTGACAAATTCACAAAGAATGAACTCATTTTTGCTCTTGAATGCCTGAGTGAAGCTGATTTAAGACTCAAAAAAACAGGACAGAATCCGAAGCTTGTATTGGAAGACGCCCTTATTAAAATATGCATGACAGGAACTTAGTGCTCTAATTCGTTAATTCGACAACATATTGTATATAGCTTTCTTTTACCGCCCGCTTCGGGCTTCGCTCTGCAAGTTTCAGGCTTCGCTTTTCAAGCTACGACCCGACAAGACGCCCCGACAAGTCGCTCAAGACGCTGAGGGCGCAGAGTTAAAAGTTTTTTCCTTTGCCGTTGAGAGGACGGCAAAGGAAAATCAATCAGCGTTTATATTGCTACAATTATATGTTTTTATATCAAACTATTTTTTCCCGTAGGAATGAATTCCTTATTGCT
Organism: Desulfobacteraceae bacterium; assembly: GCA_030612225.1. Taxonomy (GTDB): domain Bacteria; phylum Desulfobacterota; class Desulfobacteria; order Desulfobacterales; family JAUWMJ01; genus JAUWMJ01. The sequence continues at coordinate 685 of JAUWOH010000017.1, read as the reverse complement.
TTCCGCCCTTTTATCCCGCTTCAGTTAGCGGGGCTCAGCGGAAAGCAATAAAAAAAATGATTCTTTGCGTGCTTTGCGACTCTGCGGTGAAAATAAAATATTATACGTAATCGTATTAAAAATATACGTACTAAGCAGTAAGTTGAGAAAGGAATATTATGACAAAGCAGACTAAAACAGCAATTGTGCCTACACGGACAGAAGACTACTCTAAATGGTATCAGCAGGTAATCAAGGCTGCTGACCTTGCGGAAAACTCGCCGGTCAGGGGCTGTATGGTAATTAAACCCTGGGGCTATGCTATTTGGGATAACATCATGCATGCTATGGATGACATGTTTAAATCAACAGGAGTAAAAAATGCATATTTCCCTTTGTTTATTCCACTAAGCTTTCTTGAGAAAGAAGCTGAGCATGTAGAGGGTTTTGCAAAGGAGTGCGCTGTAGTAACGCATCACAGACTTGAAAAAGGTGCAGATGGCGGTCTTCAACCCGCAGGCCGGTTCACGGAACCCCTGGTTGTCCGTCCTACTTCCGAAACAATTATTGGAGATTCATTTTCAAAGTGGATCGGCAGTTACCGAGACCTTCCGGTGCTGATCAACCAGTGGGCAACTGTGGTGAGGTGGGAGATGAGAACCCGCTTGTTTTTAAGGACCAGTGAGTTTTTGTGGCAGGAAGGTCA
>JAUWOH010000400.1 GCA_030612225.1 Desulfobacteraceae bacterium | reverse complement strand
CTGAAAAAGAGGTGAGATGGGTCATAATGCCGGTAGCCGGAGACATGGGATAAAAGGCCGCAAGACGGCAATCGCCTGCAAGAGCACCAAGGGCAACTGCCTTGGAACCATCAATGAGCGATCCTTTGGAAGTATCCGGTTTCCACTCAAATGCCCATTTAAATGATACACCTTTCGCAGCCTGGTAGCCTAACTCGGCTGCACGATAATTTTTTTCAAGAACATCCGGACCTTTTTCCCCAAATTGTTTTGCAAGAACGCTCTTAATAAGCTTGAGAGGTGCTCCTAAAAGTGCAAGGCAAACACCAGCTGCAACTGTATTTAAAAAGATCTTTCCTCCGGCTTCCTTTGCAAGATCGCCAAAGGGAACCGTCAGGATGTTTTCTTCCACAGGTTCTTCCTTTTTGTCCATAACGGCAAGCCCGTCGGAATCGAGCTCTTTTTTGTGTAAATCATAAGTCTCTTGATTTAATGCAACGAGGAGATGCACTTTGTGATGCGGCGCGTGCACTGGTTTATTAGAGATACGTATTTGGAAATAGCTGTGCCCCCCTCTTATCCTGGACTCAAAATCGTTAATAGCCATTATATACAAACCGGCTTCCTGGCAAACGAAAGCTAAAAGATGCCCCACCGTCTGTATCCCCTGGCCTGCTTCACCGCCAATCCTAATTGTTATATCAATGCTCATTTTTACATCCTGTATCATTTTATGAATCATATCCCAAAGAGTTGGTCGATTGATCAGGATTCAAGGATTCGAGGGGTCAAGGGTCCGAGTGAAATTCACCGAAAAACAAATACATATAGAAAAATCATTAATCTTCCTTATTCTTATTTTATGGCATGCTTATTGAATAATTCTTTGACGAACTCGTAAAAAGTCTAATTTATCACAGAGGACACGGAGATCACAGAGATAACTGATAAATAAAAAAAATATTCTCTGTGTTCTCTGCGAACTCAGTGGTGAAAAGAGAAAAGGAGGATAAAATGTCACAAATAACTTTTAAGGGTGATCCGATTCATACCATAGGAGAGTTACCAAAAGTCGGGGATAAAGCACCTGATTTTCTTCTCACTAAAAATGATCTGTCAGATATATCTTTAAAGGATGTATCGGGTAAAAAAGTAATCCTGAACATCTTTCCAAGCATAGATACGCCGGTTTGTTCTATTTCAGTGACCAGGTTTAATGAGGAAATAAGTAAATTTGATAATGCGGTTGTAATTGGTGCATCTATGGATCTGCCTTTTGCTCATGCCCGATTCTGTGAAGCCGAAGGCCTGAAAAATGTGATTACAGCATCGGAAATGCGGAACAGAGAATTTGGCAGCAACTACGGAGTGAGGATGGTAGATGGCCCCCTTGCCGGACTCTTCGCAAGAGCAATAGTTGTTATCAACGAAAGTTCAAAGGTGATTTATACTCAACTGGTACGAGAAATAACCGAAGAGCCTGACTATGACAAGGCTCTGAATATGCTAAAAAACACACCGGATACCGGTGAAGCCCTCGATACCTGTGTTCAAACTTCTACCCCGGAACATGCAAGGGCCGATGATATGGATGAACCATGCGATGATGGAAGGGCAGGATAGCTCATGAATACCGACAGTATAATTATCAGGTGCACAAAGTGCGGTGCAAAAAATCGAATCCCTAAAAACCGGTTAAATGACCGGCCTGTATGCGGCCGTTGTCATTTACGCCTGCCGGAAGGCCGGGTTTTTGACAGCCCTGTGATTGTTTCAGATAAAACCTTCAACGACGAGATTCTTTCCTCCCCGCTTCCTGTGCTACTCGATTGCTGGGCGCCATGGTGTGGCCCGTGCCGTACGATTGGACCGATAATTGACCAATTGGCCAAAGAATTTGCAGGAAAGGTTAAATTCGCCAAGCTGAATGTAGATGAAAATTCAGCTACCTCGGCAAAGTATAACATTATGAGTATTCCAACCATGCTTTTGTTTAAAGATGGAAAAGTGGTAAATTCACTTGTTGGAGCTCTGCCCAAAGCTGAAATTGAAAATCATCTTCGTTCCCTCATATAGAATGGAGAAAATAACTCATGAAAATATTCATTACAGGCGGATCGGGATTTGTCGGCACTGATCTTTCACACTATTTGTTGAAAGAAGGGCACAGTGTTATTGCAACAGGAAGGTCCTCAAGCCACAAATTGGTCGGCCATGATAACTTTCAATATATTTCTGCTGACACCACTCAAAAAGGAGACTGGCAGAACGCTCTTCATAATGTGGATGCGGCTGTAAATCTGGCAGGAATAAATATTTTAAGGCTCTGGACCGACAGCTACAAAGCCCAAATTTATGATAGCCGTATTCTGACTACGAGCAATCTTGTCGAAGCAATGCCGGGCGACAAGGGAGTAACACTTTGCAGCACTTCTGCCGCAGGGTATTACGGCAACCGGGGTGATGAAATTTTAAAGGAAGATGCGCGACCAGGTGATGATTTTCTGGCCAAGGTATGCATTGACTGGGAAAAGGAAGCTTACCAGGCAGAAGCAAAAGGAATCAGGGTTGTAACAATGCGCTTTGGTGTGGTTCTGGGGAAAAGCGGGGGACCCATTAAAAAGATGCTTCCGGCATTTAAATTTTTTGTGGGAGGTCCCATGGGAAACGGAAAACACTGGTTTCCATGGATTCATATGAATGACCTCATTTCTGCAATTCTCTTTATTCTTGAAAACCGGGAAATAAAAGGACCGGTGAACTTCTGCGCTTCTGAGCCGGTGAGAAACATAGATTTTGCCAAAGCTCTCGGAAATGCTCTAAACAGGCCATCTTTTATGACCGCACCGGCATTTATGATACGGCTTATTATGGGCAAATTGGGGGCATCACTTTTAAATAGTCAAAGAGTATCTCCAGACAAACTTACAAGATATGGATTTAAATTTCAGCATCCCGATATCAACAGTGCGTTAAGTGAAATATTGATGGCGTCGTAGAAAGCCCCATCTACTGCGTTGCAGCGGTTTTTCAGACACTCGGCATACTACATGTATTGCCTCGTCCCTGAAAAACCGCTGCGCCTTGTATATGGAACTTTCTACTTAGCACCCCAAGGGCATTTCCTACGGGCACCATCGGTGATTAGTCAAAGACGTCTTTCAAATTTCTCAAGGAGGAAATGTATGAAACTTGACCAATACAAAGAAATTATAGAATTTGCGATAGTCGGCGAAATAGAGGCCCAGGAATTTTACAAGGCTGCGGCTAATAAAATTAATGATCCGTATCTTAAAGAAATGTTTGAAA
>JAUWOH010000312.1 GCA_030612225.1 Desulfobacteraceae bacterium | reverse complement strand
ATAGTTAAAAAGTAGATAACTTTATGTTTTATAAATTCAAACTCACTAAAGCTTTTTGCCTGAAAGACGAATGTTTCAAACTCCACGAATAGATAAATAACAATTAATTTACTTTTTATTTCAGCTACTTAACTTGATTTATATAATGTAAATTACCATGCGGAGCTTTGAGAGGCCTTTGAAAAACTTGATAGATTTCCGATTTAATAATTTCGTCAATTTTTCAGAAAAGAAGAGATTAAATATACAACGATTACATTAAAAGATATAACAAACTGAAATGATAAAGAGCTTTTATTACTTCATTAGACTGATATTCTTACAAAAAAATCTGATTATATCCATGGCCAAAAGAGAAGTGGCAACCCAATACGTTGGATCGCTGCTGGGTTTTATATGGACGTTTATCAACCCGATGGTCATGATTTTTGTATTCTGGGTTGTATTCAGCGTCGGATTCAGGGTGCAACCTAAGAATGATGTTCCCTTTGTTGTATGGCTGACAGCCGGTATGGCTGCATGGTTTGTTTTTGCTGAAATCGTGAATGGTTCTGCCGGCACAATTGTTTCAAACGCCCATCTAATCAAGAAAACACTCTTTCATTCCCATATATTACCTGTAATAAAGATTATTGCATGCCTGATTACCCACTCCGTATTTCTGCTTGTTCTTATCGGTTTGATTGTTTTTCAAAACATGCCTTTTAGTTTTTATTACTTCCAGTTTTTTTATTATCTCTTTTGCATGTGTGTTCTTGCCCTTGGCCTGGGCTATGATGCCCCCTAAAATTCAGACTATATTTAAGCTTAATCCAATGTTTTACATAGTCCAGGGATACCGCGAATCTTTTATCTATTTTTCGCCCTTTTGGAAACACCCGTACCAGACCCTTTATTTTTGGATAGTGGCAATTGCCATTTTTATAATCGGAGCATTAATCTTTAAGAAATTGAAACCACAATTCGCAGATGTTTTGTAAGGGTGTATATGAAATATGTCCTCAGTCTGGATATTCCTTATGAAGTGACTGCGGAAAGTCCATAAATAAGCAACTATTGACAAAGCCTTGAATTTGTAATATTTTTTGGTAAAAAGATAAGAGACCTTTGAAAAACGTTCAATTTCGAAGTCTCATCTTATCTGTAAAGGTTTTGATACACCATATAATGGGAGGAAATAGTTATGGATGTGAACAATTTGATAGAGGTAAAGCCTGATGTAATGCTGGGCAAACCTGTTATTAAAGGCACGAGAATTCCTGTAGAATTGATTGTGCGTGAGCTTGGCGATCAATCCTCGACTGAAGATATTTTTACTGCTCAAGAATTTGCGGCTGATTTTTTGGCTGTGGAAGAAATAGCTTTCGCTTAAAAGAGAATAGGATGTAACCCCGTTGTTTTTTTGTGTTGGAGTGTATCCGAGAATGACGGAAGGGATGATAAATTATATGATTGAGAAGATAAGAGAATTCGTGAAAGATAAAGGAAAGAAGGAGGGATAAAACATGAATATAACGAAAATGGAATCGATAGAAATAAAGCTCCCTCAAGACATAATATTTGCCATGAGGGGACTTGAGAAACCAGAATGGGTTAAAAAGAAATTAAAAATAGCATTGGCGATCCTCTTATTTCAAGAAGGAACCATATCGCTTGGAAAGGCGACAGAACTGACAGAAATGAGCAGAGTCGGATTTGTGGAGGTTTTAAAGGAACACGACATCCCTGCCTATGAGTATGGCGAGAAGAGTTTTGAAAAAGACCAACAAGCGATAGACCGATATCGCGAGATGCAGACCTCGTGATTTCTAACAAAAACATCACAATGATATCACATACAACTAATTATATTTATTGTAATTTTAAAATCCTTTGATTTTAGACATCACGAGATCCTGAGATGGTTGAAAAATGAAAGTTTTTCGGGTTGCAGTAGATAGCAATTGTATAACATTTACAGCTTGCCGCTGACAGGAGGGAAAATATGCAAGATTTGCTTAATCGTATTACCTTTAATAAAGATGTTCTATGTGGCAAACCTCTCATTCGAGGTTTTCGTATATCTGTTGAGATGATATTGGAGCTATTGGCAAAGGGGTCTACAGAAGAAGAAATTCTACAAGACTATCCTCAGCTTGAATCAGATGACCTGCGCGCTGCACTGCTCTATGCCCATCATCTGGTAGCCAGAGAAGATGTTTTTGATCGAGTCGCAGCGGGATAGAGGATTCTTATGGATTTCTTGTTAGATGTCAACGCCAGTGGGGCGGTAGCTCGTTGGCTGCTTGAACGAGGGCATAATGTGGCGGAGGTCAGTCAAACCGACCCAAGAATGAGTGATGATAAGATCTTGAGCTGGGCTGTGAGAGACCGTAGAATTATTGGTAAGCGTTCACAGGCACCGCAGCTGCACGCGATCAGGGCGACCAGCATAGCAGACTATAGCTGATAGCCCTGATCACGCACATCTGCAGCACCTGTGAACGCTTACAGGACGCAGATTGTGCGACCTTTTTGTTACGAATGGGCGTGAACGGGTACAATTATTGTTACTACAGACAACGATTTTGAGGAAATGATCTGGCGGCAAGGGAAGTCACATTGTGGTGTCTTACGTTTGGAAAATCTCCCACGATTTGAAAGGATGATACTTCTAAATGATGTGTTCGATAGGCATGCCAAGGATTTGGAAGCTGGAGCGATTGTGATTGCGCTAAGGGCAAAATTCCGTATCCGAAAACGCAGTTAAGGAGCAATGTGCCATATTACTATAAACGGATTTCTTTTTATCTTTTCTTCTGGAAATTTTAATTACAATAAAAATATCCTGCCTGTCCCGTTAAATTCCGAAGGACAGCAAAGCGTATTTAACTGGGGTAAAATCCAGCCCGTCGTAGCAAAGCGTAGATCCCGCATATCGGGGCCCAGTGAAATTAAAAAACCATTTCACCGGGGTAAATCCTGCCTGCCCCGTAGCTCCGGCAGATGGTACTGGGGTCCAATAAATAAAAAAATGAAAAAAGAAGATATCACTCACAAAATTAGGGATTGCCTTTCATTAAGCTTTGCGGCATTATGCTTATAAGCATAATGCTTAATGGCTTAACTTCAGGATGCCGATATGAACCGAAACCCATTTTTTTTTGGTGAAGTTGTAACCGGTGAAAGCTTCACTGACAGGACTAATGAAATAGAGACGTTAACACGCGAGCTCCGTGGGGGACATAACATATTTTTGATATCCCCAAGACGATATGGAAAGACGTCTCTTATAATTAATGTGCTTAAACGCCTTAAAAAAGAAGGCCTTCTCACCTTCTATATTGATCTTTACAAGGTTGCTTCTCTGCGAGAGCTATTGGAAGCCTATGCAAGGGGTGTGGCGCGTTCATACACAACACGAGTGGAAAAGTTTTCTGAATTTGTCAAAGATGTTTTTCCCGGTTTAAGACCGAAAATCGTAATTGGAAGTGATGGTACCCCCTCAATAGAACTTGATGTCCATTTTAGGGATAAGGAGTTATTGAATTCTCTTGAGGAAGTTTTCGATGTGCCGGAAAAAATTGCCCGGAAGAGGAAAAAAAATTTCGTGGTTGTCTTTGATGAATTCCAGGAAATACTCAACCTGGGCGGGGAGAAACTGGAAAAAAAGATGAGGGCCTGTTTTCAGCACCACCATAACGTGGGTTATCTTTTTGCAGGGAGCAAAAGGCATCTGATTTCCAGCATGGTCTCTGATCCCAACAGGGCGTTTTACAAACTCGGCGATATCATGAATCTCAAAAAGATAAAGCATTCTGAGATGATAGAATTCTTACAAAAGCAATTTTCAAAAGGTTCAATAGAGGTTGGGGAAAATGTACTCAAATATATTTTAAGGGTGAGTGAGAACGTACCATATAATGTTCAGTATCTTTGCCACCATATGTGGAATTGGTGTCTGGAAGAAGGAAAGCTAAAAAAAGAAGATGTCTTAGAAGTATTGGAGAAGATCATTAACGAGCAATCCGTGAACTATATTGCCTTTTGGGATGGATTGTCTTTACACCAGAGATTGTTTCTTAAGGCTATTAGTAAATTTCAAAACAAACATACTTTTTCTAAAGAATTTATCATGGAAAATTATCTCGGTACTGCCGGTTCAGTTCAAAAATCAATAGCTCTGCTTAAGAAAAAGAATATCATAGATGTTGAGGGGAAAGAAATTTGGTTTAATGATGTTTTTTTTAAGGAATGGATCAAAAAAAGGATGATTTGATGATT
>JAUWOH010000314.1 GCA_030612225.1 Desulfobacteraceae bacterium | reverse complement strand
CATTGTTATAGGCTCAGCAATATCGCCGATAAGTACGAGTGTCGGCTCCTTGAAAAAAGGATCCATTTGTGCAGTTGCGGCATCAGGGACTACCAGCATATCACTGGCGTGAATCGGCTGCCATCCGCGGATACTCGATCCATCGAAACCGAATCCGTCTTCAAAGCTTGATTCATCCATTTCACTGATAGGTACGGTAAAATGCTGCCATACGCCCGGAAAGTCCATAAAGCGGATATCAACAACTTTTACTTTCTTTTCCTTAATCATCTCCAATACTTGTTTTGGCGTCATAATAAAAACTCCTTTAATAAAATATTAATATATCTGTGTAATCTGTGTTCATCCGTGTCCCATTTGAATAAAGATAAAATCAGATAGCATCTTTCCCCTTTTCTCCAGTACGCACTCTAATCGCCTGCTCAACTGAAAATACGAAGATCTTTCCATCTCCTATTTTGCCGGTGTTGGCAGCCTCACGGATTTTATCCACAACTTCATCTGCTCTGTCGGCTTCGACAACAATTTCGATCTTTACTTTAGGAATAAAATCGACGACATATTCTGCACCGCGATAGATCTCCTTATGCCCCTTTTGTCTTCCATAACCCTTCACCTCGGAAATAGTCATTCCCTGGATACCTATTTCATTTAAAGCCTCTTTTACATCATCCAGTTTAAATGGTTTGATAATAGCTTCAATCTTTTTCATATTAAATCCTCCTGTATAGCTAATTTGAACCCGTTCACGCCCATTCGGAACAAAAAGGTAGCGCAATTTCCGTCCTGTAAGCGTTCACATGTGCTGCAGATGTGCGTGATCAGGGCAATCAGCTATAGTCTGCTATGCTGGTTGTCCTGAGCGCGTGCAGATGCGGTACCTGTGAACGCTTACGCTAATTTGAACCTGCCGCAGGAAGCCGCTTTTCTATAGCAACCTTTATTGCAGCAACCTGGTCAGGCGAATCGACTTTTTGCCCATCAAAATCCCTGACATAAAAAACATCTACTACCTGGTCCACCTTGGTGGCAATTTTTGCGACCCAGATGTCGAGTTTGCACTTGAAAAGGGCATCTGTAATAGTGAAAAGGAGTCCCGGAAAGTCGTATGTAAAAATCTCAACAATGGTAAAAAAACTTGAGCTATCATTATCAATGACAATTCGATGTGGTCTTAATAATCCAGGTGTCTTGAAAGACCTGTATGCCGCCATCTTTTCGCTAAGGGTCTTTGCAAGATCAAGATCTCCTGACAGGGCTGATTGAAGATTTTTTCCCGCGCGCTCCCAGCGATCGTCTTCAAAAAGTTGATCAGGAGGCGGTTGGACATTAAAGATATCCAGCGCAATCTGGTTTCGCCATGTAAAAATCTGTGCGTCAATAATATCGATGTTGTTTAAAGTAAATATACCGGAAATTTTGGAAAACAGTCCGGGTCGATCTTTGGCGCAAATTCTGACAATCCGTGTATTCGCATCTGCTGATTTAGTTATGTTCCAGACAAAGTCATTTTCGCCTAAACTTTCGTAAAGCTTTATATCTTCCATTATCCGGCCAGTATCAGCGTACAGAAGATATCTTGGCGAAAAGACGTTAAAGAGTTCTTCCAGGTTCTTTTTGCTTTCCGGCGACGATGCCTGACTAAGAACCTGATATTTTTTCTTTTCGACGGCTTTAACCGCTTCACGGCTTGCGAGTTCTCCTTTTTCCAGGACATTTAAAACTTTAAGAAAAAGATCTCTGAACAGGGTTTGCATCCAGTCATTCCATGCTTTTGGTCCTGTGGCTATTGAATCGGCAACGGTAAGAAGGTAGAGCATTTTCAGTCGATCAATATCCTTTATAGTTCTTGCACAAGAAATTGCTGTTTCTTCGTCGTGGATATCTCTTCTTGTTGCAATTTTAATTAAGAACAAATGCCTTTCAATTAAAAACGATACGGTTTCGATGTCCCTTAATTTAAAACCTTTTTCCGAAAGTATTTTTCCGGCGATTTTAGCTCCGCCTTGTGAATGATCGACTGTCAGGTCACCTTTACCGATATCGTGGAGCAAAGCCCCCCAGAGCAAAAGCTTTTTACTTTTAAGCTCTTTGTACAAATCTACACATAAAGGATCAGTGGCATAATCGCCACTCGCATAATTTTTTATTATTTGAACCGTTCGTAGCAAGTGTTTGTCAACAGGATAGAGATGATACTCGTCGTACTGGACTAGATTAACGATAATTTTATATTCCGGGATAAACCTGCTTAAAAAGTTTGTGCTGAGCATTTCCTTTAGAACATTGAAAGTGGGAGCAGGTGTTAATAAAATACGTTCAAAAGCTTTGACATTGGAAGCCGAATTTCTAAAGTCTGTGTCAATAAGATAGCCAAATTCCTTTACCATTCGTTTGGCTTCAGCACTTAAGGGAATTTTCAGCCGCATGCTCTCTTCAAATATAGAAAGCAGCAGATCCGGCGAATTCAATATTTCTTCAGAGGAAGTATAGTTCAGCATATCCCTTATAATTTCTACTCCGTTTACGTTTGAGAATTTTTCGGGTAGCTTTCTGGGTTTTCTACCGGCAGTATATCCGAGTTCATAAAGAAACATCAGGTGCTGCTGTTTTATAAAATCCATCCGGCTGTGAAGCCGGCCTAGAAACCTTTCAACCGGCTGCTGCCCGTTTGTTTTTTTAAATTTGAACTTCTCAGCAAGCAGGAGCTGATTTTCAAAATGAAGCTGATCGCATTTCCGACCCGCTAACAAGTGGAGCCGATTTCGTACATTCCAGATAAATGAAAGAGCTTCAGTCAGGTCTTTAAACTCTTCATGTGAGAGCCGGCCATAATACTCAAAATCTCTGGGCTGTTTGAGTTTAAATTCTATCCTGGCAAGCCACAGTATAACGTGATAATCTCTCAAGCCACCCTGCCCTTCCTTCAGGTTGGGTTCGAGACGATAAGTGGAGTCTCCAAAACGAATATGGCGCTCATAGCTGCTTTCAACAAGCCGGTTAATTATCTTTTTGCGATCTTTTTTGATGATTTTTTCCCGCAGCTGCTGCATTAGCTCTGAATATAAAGGGGACATTCCACAAATAAAACGGGCATCCAGCAAGGATGTCAGAACTTCAAAATCATTTCGGGCAAGGCTCAAACATTCCTTTATTGAACGGGTGGCATAACCGACATCCAGGCCGATATCCCAGAGCGGATAAACAATTTCACGGATAAGGCTCTCTGCTTCGTCAGGTACTCTTTGTTTAAAAAGAAAAAGAAGATCAACATCGGAATAAACGCACTGCTCCTGGCGGCCATAGCCCCCAAGAGCGATGAATACATATGGATTTTTTGCCAGATCCATGCTTGGGCCGACCATGCTTGTTTCAAAACCAGTTTGTAAATATTCGTCAATAATTTGCGAATGCTCTTTTAGAAAAACAAGGGTATTTTCTTCCGGAAGACTTGAGATCAACTGCCCGATTTTTTGTTTCAGTATTACTGAGGCTTCGTTATGCATTTGCTTTTATACCCTTTTACTTAGACATCCGGCGCTTATTCAAAGACTTTTACCAATTCATCTTCTTTGAAGGCTTTGTAATTGAAGTGAACAAATGCAATTGATGTGCCAACAATGGAAAGAAAGTAAATTGTGAATTAAAACAATGGAATATGCTGATCATGCAGGTTGGCGGACAAGGTGGAGCCTTACAAAAATGTAATAATCAGAACGATTAACTTACAATAATGTAAGTGATTTAAAAATAATACTCTTTTTTGAATTAACAGGTTCATGTGTTATTGCAGAAAAATAATTATGGGGCTCTCCAGCTTTAGCCTCTTTTACAGGGACTTCCTTTTTACGATACGCCATGTTTTTACTCCATCCCGTCCAATTCGAAAATCTACTTCATCCATAAGTTCCCGCAGAAAATAGAGTCCCAGGCCACCGGCAGATTGTTCATTCATAATATTTTCCAGGTTCGGATCGTCTAAATCAAAGGGATCAAAAGGTTCCCCGGACTCGTGAATCTGTATCTCGATTACGCCAGGATCACACTGAAGTACCATTTGAAACATCCTAGATGGATCGTTTTTAAGCCCATGAATAATAGTATTTGTGCAAACTTCATCAAGGGCAAGCTGGATATCTCCGATTTCAATATCATCAAAACCGGCGTTACTTCCCGCATCAGTCGCAAGCTTACCTATTTTTTCCAAAACGGCAGTATCTGCCGGAAAGTCATATGTTTGTTTCATGTTTCCTCACAAA
>JAUWOH010000142.1 GCA_030612225.1 Desulfobacteraceae bacterium | reverse complement strand
CAAATAATTGCCATTTAGTGTCCAGGACAGATCTTTCAGCCTGGTATGGAACCCTGACCCATGAAGATTTTCATTGTTGAAGACGAGCCGACCATCACCGACAATATCTGCTACGCCCTTGAAACCGAGGGGTTTGAAACCCGGTACCAACGCAGAGATTGGGCCAAAAGACATTTTTGAGATAGCTTATAGGCAAAAAGCGCAAACCATTTGTTCATGCCCTTTGGATCGGGTCATTTTTATCTTTTTCGAATCACCAGACTGCCGATGGAATACCCGGCTCCAAAGGAGCAGATCAGGCCCGGATCACCGCTGACAAGATCTTCATGGTAAAGGTGAAAGGCGATGAGGGAACCGGCGGAAGCGGTATTTGCATAGCGGTCCAGCACAATGGGGACTTTTTCCAAACTGGCTTCTTCTCCCAGAAGCCGGTTTCGGATCCACATATTCATATTGATGTTGGCCTGGTGCAGCCACCAGCGTTTGATATCGGCGGTGGTAAACCCCAGGCTCTCAATATGGCTGAGGATATGGTTTTCAGCCAAGGGGCAGACATCCTTGAACACCCTGCGGCCGTTCTGGTGGAACAGCTTGTCGGCGCCGAAAGGGTCTGCATCATTGGCGTAGGTCACATATCCGAAATTGGACCGGACATTGCTGGAAAAACGGGTCTGGGCCTTGACACCCAGGATGTCATAACTGTGGGGCGCAGTGCAGGTGTCCCGGCGCTCCACAATTGCGGCCGTGGCCACATCACCAAAAATAAAATGGCTGTCCCTGTCACAGTAGTTGACCTGGGGGGATGTGAGTTCGGGATTGATCAACAGCACACACCGGGCCGTACCGGCCGCCACCATCTCGAAACCGCGATGCAGGGCAAATGTTGCTGCAGAACAGGCCGCCAGCATGTCAAATCCAAATCCTTCGATCCCGAGGGCGTCCTGAACCTCAATGGCAATGGCCGGGTAGGCGCGCTGGGTATAGGCGCAGGAGACAATCACCGCATCGATATCCGAAGCGGTTTTGCAGGCAGCCGCTATGGCCTTCCTTGCCGCATGAAGGGCAATTTCCGCCTGATCGGAAAGCGCATCATCGGGTCGCTCGGGTATATTGGGCCGCATCCGGTTGATATCGAGAATGCCGTCTTTTACATAGACATAGCGCTGCTTGATACCCGAAGCATTTTCGATGAACTCCGCGGTGGAAAAGGGCTTTGCCTTAAGGGAACCGTCCTCAATCTGTTTAAAATGGTCCTGGTTGTATTTTTCAGCCCAGCCATTATAGGCGGTAACCAGTTCTTCATTGGTAATACTATGTTCAGGGGTCCACAGGCCGGTACCGCTGATGACGACTTTGGAAGATGCTGCTGATGACATGACGTTCCTTTTACCTAAGTTAAGCGTTTTAAATTTTGGAGATGATAGATTTTAGAATATGTAAAACAATGTAAAAGCTTTTTACCTCTCAAAATTTAAAACCCTTCGGGATTGCCGATATTACCGCATCTACTGCGTCAGATGGGGATTTGCATAGCCGACTATAGCAAAAGCCCCATCTTTCTTGTATATGCGGCAAGCTCAACAATCGCTCAACTTGGGTTTTAATTTGATAATGCATTATTCAGGTCGTAAAACATAAATTGTGGCACAACTCTTCTTCAGCGTCCATAAAATTAATCAATGTGGCAGATTTTTTTACAATTGTGGGGCCGAAGATTTTTCATCATGGGGGACGTCATAACGTTCGTGCAGAGCTTGCATTGGCAATGCACATTCTGCACGAATGTCCCCTATTACGGGAAGGTTATAAGACGTCTACCAAATCACATTTATCTAGAATTTAGCACTTTTAACTTCGCATCGATCAGTTGATCGTGAGAAAGGCGCGGCAACTTTTTAAGCATGTTCATTAGGTAGTGTTCGTATTGATCCATTTTTCCGTCTACATAGACAATCCGCCACAAAGTTTCAATGATTTCAATTTTTTCTTCATTTGAATAATTCTCATTGATCAGTCTGGCAAATTGCCATAAATCGACACTTTCTTCCAGTTCTTTTTCAGCCTCCGCAATCAGGGCATCTGCATGCTCCTGAGATAAGCTGTATTTTTCTTTTAGAATCGATATAATTGTTTCCATCTCCTCTTGAGTAAACTTTTCATCTATACGCGCTATTTCCACGAACAAAGCACAGGTCGCTACGCATATGTCGTGATCCGTTTTCTGGTCGGTGGTCTTGGATCTGTCTTCTGTGCCTTTACTAAAAAAACTCTTTAGGATATCGAGCATTTTATATTCTCCTTTTTTAAAATCTTACTGGAATAACTACACATATTACAAACAAAACACTAACCCGCATTTCTCATGAAGAATTTATCCTATGATTAATAAATCATAAATTAACTGCAATATCAATTAATCAGTGGGATCAGGGCTTGCTTAGTGATTATAATTTGATATTAGCCTGGGTTTCCTGGTTCGCTAATATACTGAGTGTATGGGGAGATATCTTGAGTGATCAGTTTCTTTCGCAAGTTTTATTTACCATCATGAAATAAAAAACTTTAGGTTGTAAATTGCGACTTCAAGTTGGGCGGTGACAGATATTTACCCATGGCTTTTCCAGAATTCGTGATTATATCAAATTAAGTGCTGCCAACCTTCGACACACGATGAGACGCCACCGGATGGCCCAAAAGCCTCCAACGGTCATTTTATAAAAAGGGAGTGTTTGGCGGCATCCAAAAAATATCACGGGTGTGCGTGCATCTTTTCCACCGGTCGCCATTTATTAAATTATATGATCACAATTACCCAAAATATATTTTTCCCAGGCCCCACCTCTTGTACTTGATGAGCTTTCAGATAAAAAATGAGATGTCGTTCAAGATCTGCACCCGGCCTAGACCCGATTCCCCTCTATTTTTTAGGACGAATTGATGTTTCGATTATTGCACCGGTAAATAAAATTTATTCATTTTTTCTTTACAAAGTTAATATAGGATGTCCCAATATACAAATACATTATCATTCCAACGTTATTTGAATCGGTTTCAATTGCCTGTAGGAATCACCGACCTTTTAGAGGTTTTTAAACCAAGATTGATCTTCAGCAGTTTGAGACCCTGTTAGTGTCAGGGCTTTTGGATAAGGCTCTCCGGGTGTAATCCCGGTTGCATTAACCTTTTTTTACAGGAGGATAATCAATGGAAAGACATGTATTTCGCTTTAAGTCGGTATGGATTCTTTTGGCCGGATTATTAGTTTTGTCCGGATGTGCCAGCTCGATAATGACTAAGACAGATATGATGGGGCAGCCTGATCCCAATCACGCTGTGGTCACATTTCTGAGACCTACCATCGTTGGTTGCGAATACCAGTTCGGCATCTGGGATGGTGAAAACTTTGTGGGCGAACTGTCGGCCAGTTCGTACATCCAACATCTGTGTGAACCCGGGGAGCACATTTTTCTGGGGCGGTGCAATAATTGGTCCTATGTCAAGGCCGATCTGCAAGGCGGAAAAAATTATTACATCATTGCTAATTTTGCTTTTGGCGTGCGGATCTACTTTGATCCCATCACCAAAAATGACGAGGCTCGGGCCAGAATTGACAAGTGGATGACCGGCCTGAAGCCCACAACGATCATCCCGGAAAAGCGGGATGCCTATGTGAGCCCGCGCTTAGATCATATTCAGAGAGCCGTAAAGGCGTATAGGGCGGGAAATGTTAGATACGAAGTGCTTGAAGCGCATGATTATCACTAATCAGGCTTTTTGAGTATGCATCAAACCTTATTTTATCTCGGGTATTCATTGAAACGGCGATGAAGGCATTTGCTTTCATCGCCGTTTTTTCCACGCCGGTTTGTTATTTTGGGTTGCGGGACATTCCTTGATATATTGATATGTCGATTTATTCCTGTTAAGGAACCTAACAGGACAGGAAAAAATCGGGACTATTGGTGTTTTAATGAAAATCATAGGAGTCTCGCCTACACTCTTGACAGATGAAAAATAAACATCAAAAACTTTTTTCCTGGTACAAAGCAAAAGGTTGTACTCTCAACTTAAAGATAAATTTAGACAGATTATTTGAAACAAAGGAAGAAAGAGAAAGGTTTGATACAAAATGGAAAGATTTCATAGCGTCTAATCCTGATAATAAAAAAGTATATGGGTCTTCGCTGAGCTACGCCCGCACAAGTAAAAAGAATGGCAATATCCTTTCATACAAATCCGAACAGCTTATCCCCAAAAAAATAGACAAACACCCGCCATTACTTTTAGTCCTTAGAAAGCCTACCACACATTAAAGGGGAAGGCATACATTCATAAGAAATGGGATACGATTTGACACAAGTTCGAGATGATATTAAATAAATTATCTCTATCTCACTCATCTGTCAAATATCCAGGGATACGTCCGTAAATAAATATCTATCATAAACATAAGGCAGTAAAGGGTTTAGCGTACTGCTTTTTTTTTCGGGACGGTTAGATTATGGCTTCATATTTGATTTGGACTGTTTTTAGAGGCAATTCTACTAAACTGTTACCAATTCTAAATTGTTCTGCAGGTTAAAAAATTAGCCTTGACAAAATCGATGATGATGTATTACCCTGGTGTATACATCGGAGGTATTAAAATGATAAGAACGCAGATATATTTAACCGAGCAGCAGCGCTTTGCTTTGAACAAACTTTCATCAAAAAGCGGGAAAAAACAGAGCGAACTCATTCGTGAAGCCGTGGACGTGCTAATCGCCAAGTTAGATAAAACAAATCGCCAAGCTGTTTTGGACCGGATAGCCGGAATATGGAAAGACAGAGCAGATTTACCTGATATTGATAAACTCAGGCATACTTGGGACAGGAACTTCTCTTCATGAAGAAAAAACTCCTGATAGACACAGATATCATAATTGACTTTCTGCGGGGATTTGACAAAGCAGTCAGATATATAAAATCAAATTCAGAGGAAATCGTTCTTTCAGTAATTACCGTGGCAGAACTGTATGCCGGCGTGAAAGGTAATGACGAGCATGAACAACTCGACGATTTTATCGCCCTCTTCCCTATTTTGCAGATCACAACCGAGGTTGCCAGGATTGGTGGGCTTTATAAGCGTGAGTACTTCAAAAGCCACGGAGTCGGTCTGGCAGACGGACTCATTGCCGCTATCGCAGAAATCCATGATGCCGTCTTAAAAACGCTTAATATCAAGCACTATCCTATGATCAAGGGTTTGAAATCACCATACTTCAAAAAATAGAAAGCTTTTTTATACCCCAATTGCAATTGCCCAGGTTTCAGGATGGGTTGCGGGACATCCTTTATATGTTGATTTATCCCTGTTAAAAACTCAACAGGAACATAGGCGTGGGGTCACCTCGATGGTGACAGAAACGCGGCTTTAAGAAGGGATTTCATCAAGAAGGCTGGACGGCGATGACCATCCGGCGAGTCTCTTTGCGCATTTAACCCATTCATCGAGTTTGCTTTCCGTAATCAGGTAGTCAAGTTCCAGCGCGATGCGCCCGTCAAAGAGATAAATCACTTTAAGTCGCTTCAGAATTTCCGGGGATGGATCCGCAATCGTTTTCAAAATAGACTGGATCATTTTTCGGGCGGCGGCAAACAAAAGGGCCTCGGTCTCTATATTTCGGCCCGCCTCTTGGATGTTTTTGGCAAAAACAATCCGGAATACCTTACCTTCAAACTCCAAAGCCTCTTGGTTACAGCTATTTGGTTTTTGGCCCCGATCATATAACGCCACAACCGTGCCGTTCACTGGCACCTTATCCACTGCAACAAATTCAGATCCCCGGAAAAAGCTGATATCAGCGTCTCCTATATACCTTAATGTGGTAGCGATATAAGAATTTTCCGAGATCCGGAGTACATTGGTCAGACGGCTCCTAAAAAGTCCGGCTGCTTTGGGGATTAAGTTCTTTTCGACCCGATTTTCTTGATAGATAAAACCGTGTTTGTAGGCATAGGTCCGTCGGATCCGATGGCTTTCGATGGCATTGAAAGCACCAAAAATAGCCATCGGCAACCCTGTAAATATCCATAGACCGAACAAGACGGCAAAAATAAAGGCCATGCCGCCCACAGAGGGCGTCTTGCCCATGTCGAGGGCAATCCCTATGAACCAAAGCGCACAGACAAATACCATATAAAGGGTGGCCAAAAGCCACCTGCCCAGGGTTTTGGGTACGATCAGGTCTCTAAACCACCATCGATAGGTAGCCACGAGAATTAGGATTCCAAAAGCCGGCATCCAAATTGCGCTTTTCATAAGACCGCATCCTTTGCCAGCCTGCCGTTGTTAAAACGATGCCCGGATCTTTTTTTCTTTCAAGGAGCTTTAGCGTTGCAACGTAACAAACTCGAAGATGAACGCAACCACACTCACCAGGGTGTTCGGGCAGTCACTGATAAGAGACAGATAAGAAGCAGCTTTTTGATAGCGAATTAAGTAGAAAAATTCCGGTTGGTGCGATAGCCGAATACATTTCAATATGGATTGGGGCCGGAAATGAAACGGCAATCATCATCCGGTAACTGGCAACAAAGATTTGAATACTGAATACCCGTCGTATTGTCAAGCCGGCATGTTTATCCAAAACGGGGGTTGGGGCATCCAATATTCCCCTTTTCAGGCACAAAGTATGTATTTTTAATAATTAAACATTTCTAGAAGATAGAATTAAATATGCTTTAAACTCACTCTGTCTCTGATCCCTTCGGTAAGCTCAGTATAAACTTTACGTTTATCCGACATACCCCAAGGCGTAGGCTGCCAATCATTACTTATCAGGTTCAGAAAGAGACCCTGATGGTTCCTCCCGAGGCCATACGCCTCAAACTTTGATTTGTGATTATATTTTGACAAATTGAATGGAAATATGTATCAAATAAGATCATGGCACGGTAGTGGAGAATAGAATTCGGCGGACCGCTATACCATGTATTATCTCGGTGCAATGGTCGCCAGGATATCTTTCTTTCAGATGATGATCACAACCATCTATTATTAAAGGCAAATGATACGAATCTATCCAGGGCCATGCAATGGTTTGGCACCAGCTATACTCGCACAATCAAGATATACCCACTATTGAGACTTTGTTTCAGAGTGATTCGGGTGGTGAATTCAATATCGGTAAAAACCATTAAAAAGGAGATTAGAAAATGACAACAAGCGACGAAACGAAAGAAAAGCCTCTTTGGTTGTTAATCGAGGAGAATTTCCTTGAGCTTGATTTACAGGACCTCTCAGGGGAAAACCGGGAAGCAGCGATTC
>JAUWOH010000132.1 GCA_030612225.1 Desulfobacteraceae bacterium | reverse complement strand
GCACCCCTTATCTACAGCGAAGCCTTAATTCCTGAAGAGTTGATTCGTATCGAAGGAGTGAATCGAGACGGTTATATCATTTTCTTCCAGGTGATATGAAAATAATCAGTTAGCAGCGTGTCCTGATATTTGGGATAAAGTGCATGAGTTGCTAAATTATATAGAGTCGTAAATCTATCCCAAATATCAGGACACTGCGAAAGGGTGGAGAATGTGACCAACATATCACCTTCCAGAAAATAATATAACCGTCTCGATTCACATCTGATCTTATATCTTAAGCGCCATCAGGGCATCACTTATTGCAAAATAGGAGTGCGAAACTTGAGTTTTAAGTTTATTTTAAAACAGATAATATCATTAACATAAAACATAAAACTTAACACCTAAAACCTGATGAATTCGATTTTTTACGAATTTATTGAGATTAAACAGATTGGATTTATAAGTCAAAACAAATTTTTTGACATAATAAGAATTGTATTGTAAGCAAGAGGCTTAATACAATAGCATATCATCTATTTGATAAGTTACGGAGGTTTTTTATGACTACTTTTGCAAGACTTGATCGACTGCCACCTTATGTGTTTGCTACAGTAAACAAGATAAAAATGGATGCTAGGCATGCAGGGGAAGATATAATAGATCTTGGAATGGGGAACCCCGATCTTGGCACGCCTCCGCATATTGTTGATAAACTTGTAGAAGCAGCCCGGAAACCTCATAATCACAGGTATTCAGCGTCCATGGGTATTACAAAGCTCAGGGTGGCGATTTCCGAATGGTATAAACGAAGGTTTGATGTGGATATTGACCCGGACACTGAAGCGATTGTCACAATAGGCGTAAAAGAAGGAATGTCTCATCTCATTCTTGTAACTATCCGGCCAGGTGACGTTGTTTTTACACCGAATCCAACTTATCCGATCCATCCGTATTCAACGATTATCGCAGGCGGGGATGTGCGGGGAATACCTGTTGGCCCGGAGCATGATTTTTTCGAAAACCTCATAAATGCTACAAAGCAGACCTGGCCAAGGCCAAAAATTTTAATTTTAAGCTATCCGCACAACCCCACAACGGAAGTTGTTGACCTTGATTTTTTTGAAAAGCTTGTAGATTACGCAAAAGAAAATAATATCATGATTATTCATGACTTTGCCTATGCCGATATTGTTTTTGACGGGTATAAAGCTCCGAGTTTCTTGCAGGCAAAGGGTGCCAGGGATGTAGGGGTTGAATTTTTTTCAATGTCCAAAAGTTATAGTATGCCTGGCTGGCGGGTCGGTTTTTGTGTAGGGAATAAAGAAATTATTGGAGCACTTCGGAGGATAAAAAGTTATCTTGATTATGGAATTTTTCAGCCGATACAAATTGCATCAATTATTGCTTTAAACGGCTCACAGGATTGTGTGGAAGAAATTCGTAAAACTTATAAGGAACGAAGAGACGCACTTATTTCCGGGCTAAGCAGGGTAGGCTGGAATATAAAAAGTCCAAAAGGGACTATGTTTGTTTGGGGGAAAATACCTGATCAATATGTGAAGATGGGGTCGGTGGAGTTTTCCAAGTTTTTAATTAAGGAAGCCAGGGTTGCAGTTTCACCAGGGCTGGGATTTGGTGAATACGGAGATGAGTATGTAAGATTTGCTTTGATAGAAAACAAGATGCGTATTAGTCAGGCTGTCAGGGGGATAAGGAATATTTTGTGATTTGGGTTAAAAGGTTCACGGTTCACAGGTTCCAGAGGTTTTCTTCAATGCTATTAACCCAATGGAATCAATTAGATAAGAAAAAAGCGAAAGCAGACTTTGTCATAGTGGCTATGACGGTTCAAAGTGCTTAACGTTGAACCCTGAACCCTGAACCTGTGAACGGATATGATTAAAGGAAACATTCTTTATGAAAGAAATTAATATAGGAATGCTCGGATGCGGTACTGTTGGAACAGGTGTTGCAAAAATTCTTATTAAAAACAAGGATCTGATAAGCTCCAGGGTCGGTGCAAGCTTAAATCTGAAAAGTGTTGCAGATATCGATATTGCATCAGACAGAGGTTTGCAATTTGACAAAGGCGTTATGACAACAGATTCTGATAAGGTCGTTACTGATCCGGATATTGATATTATTTTAGAGATGATCGGTGGTGAAACAATTGCAAAGGATCTTATATTAAAAGCTATTGAAAACGGAAAGCATGTTGTGACTGCAAATAAGGCTCTGCTTGCAAATCAGGGAAATGAAATATTTAAAGCCGCGGAAATAAAAGGTGTTGATCTTGCTTTTGAAGCAAGCGTCGGAGGCTGCATGCCTATCATCAAATCCCTGCGGGAGTCCCTTGTGGGGAATAAAATAAAATCTATGATAGGCATTTTAAATGGAACATGCAATTATATTCTATCTAAGATTACAGATGATGGAAGTACATTTAAGGAAGCTCTTGCAGAAGCCCAGGCAAAGGGATATGCCGAAGCCGATTCCACACTGGATGTTGAAGGATACGATGCAGCTCACAAATTGGCTCTTTTAATATCCCTGGCTTATGGTATGGAAATCGATTTAAGTAATATATATGTTGAAGGAATCTCCAGCATCACTCCAATGGATATAGAGTATGCTGGACAGTTCGGTTACAGGATAAAGCTTCTTGCTATCAGTAAGAATAGAGGAGATACAGTTGAGGCAAGGGTTCATCCCACCATGATTCCATTTGATAATATTTTATCGAATGTCAACGGCAGCCTGAATGCAATTAACGTTTCAGCCGACGCGGTTGGTGATATTCTGCTTTATGGTCGAGGTGCAGGTATGATGCCGACAGCCAGCAGTGTTGTCAGTGATACAGTTGATATCGCCCGAAACATTTTGTCAGGATCAGCAAGGAGGATTCCACTCCTTTCGTTTCAGATGGAAAATATTCGGAAAATACCTGTTATGCCTGTTGATGAAATATTTACTCACTATTATATCCGGTTTTCCGCTTTAGACAAACCTGGTGTTCTCTCCAGAATATCCGGGATTTTGGGAAAAAATGAAATCAGCATAAAGTCGGTGCAGCAGAAAGGACGGAAAACAAATGGTTCCGTTCCTCTTGTTATGCTAACACATCGTGCTAAAGAGGCTGATGTTTCAAAAGCATTATCGGAAATCAATTCGCTGGATGTTGCAAGTGACAGACCGGTGTTAATAAGGATAGAGGATGAGAATGGTCAGGATTAATGAATAGTGTCTAAATAAAGAATCCACGCTTGAAGGACGTGGCATTGATTTGCCCCTTGAAGGGGCTGTCGGATACACCAGGTTTAAAGTGACTAAAGTGTCTAAAGTGAGCTAAAGTGACTAAAGTTAAGGAATTCTGTCTATTTTATTTTAATAAAAAAAGATGGCTTGCCAGGGCGTCTTGTCGGGGCGTAGCTTGAAAAGCGTAGCCTGAAGCCAAAGGCGAAGCTTGGAGCAGAGCGACACTACAACTTTAGGCATTTTAGTCACTTTAGCTCACTTTAGTCACTTTTATTTACCCGGGCAAAGCCAAATATCTCTGACCACGCCCATCGAAGATCCCGTTATGCGGGGAAGGACGTGGTTTTAAAAATTAAACAAACGAGGCTAATATGTATATTGTTTGCTCGGATTTAGAAGGTATTTTTGTCCCTGAGGTCTGGATAAATGTGGCTGAGAAAACCGGAATAGAAGAACTTAGATTAACCACACGTGATATCTCAGATTATGACGTTTTGATGAAAAAACGTCTTTCTATCCTGGATGAAAAAGGACTCAAGCTAAAGGATATCACAGATGTAATAGCGACAATGGAGCCACTTGACGGTGCTTTGGAATTTCTTGAATGGCTAAGGTCACAACTCCAGTTAATAATTATATCAGATACTTACGTTGAATTTGTGAAGCCTTTAATGAAAAAACTAAAATGGCCGACATTATTCTGTCATTCTTTATCCGTAGATAAAAAAGGAAAAATTACAGGATATAATCTGCGACAGAAGGACAGCAAGCGAAAGACGATTCTTTCAATGCAAAGCCTTAATTACAAAGTTATAGCCATTGGTGATTCTTATAATGATATTACAATGTTGAAAGAGGCGGATACGGGAATACTTTTTCGTCCGCCTGACAATGTTAAGGATGAATTTCTGCAATTTTCCGTGTCATACGGATACGAAGAATTAAAAAAACTTATTTTGAAAACAGTGAAAAGAGATACTTAATGCTTACCCACAAAACAACAAATCGAGTGATTTACGGTGATACGGACAAAATGGGTTATGCCTATAATGCCAATTATTTGCGATGGTTTGAAATAGGCCGCTCGGAGATGTTCAGAACCATGGGACTGGCTTATAAGAAGATAGAAACCAAGGGATTCTTTTTACCGGTATCTGAAGTCTATTGCAAGTTTTTTACTCCAATTCAATACGATGATATGCTGGTTATAGAGACTTCGCTTGATACCAGTGTCAAGGGTGGAATGAAGTTTGATTATTGTATAAAAAGTGAAGACAGCACCAAGGTACATGCAAAAGGATACACAAGACATGCCTTTGTGGATAAAAACGGCAGAGTAGTTCGCCCTCCAGAATTTATAAAGGAATTAATTGAAAAGAACAGGGATGATGCATAAGCTGGAGCGGCCTTTCAGGCTTCGCCTCCGGCTATGCCCCGACAAGCGGCCCAGAAGAGCGTCCCTTCGGGACTTAAGGCTTTTAAAGAAATTGCCTCAAGCGACCCGTCCTTTTGTCATGGCGTAGCCAGGGGCGAAGTCTGATCGGCTACGCCGCGCCAAGGAGCGATCCTCAAACGAAGTGCTCCTCAAGCGAAGCGGTCATTAAGCGAAGCGCTCCTCAAGCAAAGCGGTCATTATTTACTATGAACATAGACATTTCAAAATTTAAAAGATGCAAAATCCTTGTTGTGGGCGACTTAATGATCGATGAGTATTTGTGGGGATCTGTGGATCGTATATCGCCTGAAGCTCCTGTCCAAATCGTTTCAGTTGAAAAGGAAGAATATACTCTTGGCGGTTCCGGTAATGTTGTTAACAACCTTGTTGCCCTTGGCGCAAAGGTTTTAGCGGTCGGTGTTATCGGGACAGGACGCGAAGGAAAGCTTTTGCTTGAGAAATTTAAAAAAATCGGTGTTGATACAAGAGGGATAATTCAAGAACAGCAAAGGCCTACTACCAGGAAAACGAGAATTATTGCTGCAAACCAGCATGTTCTTAGAATTGACCGGGAGACAAAAAAAGAAATTTCAAACCGGACTTTTCAGGCTATTGCTGAATTTACAGAAAAGGTCATGCCTGAAGTCGATATAGTTCTGATTTCCGATTACGGCAAGGGTATGGTTACGAAATCTATGCTGCCAGGATTGGTTGCCCTGGCAAAAAAGCATAAAAAAATCACTATCGCTGATCCAAAAGGTCTTGATTTTAAAAAATATTCCGGTGTTTCAATTATTACGCCCAACAGAAAAGAAGCAGCCCTTGCCTTGGGAGTTGAGGTTGTTAATGAAGCATCTCTTTACAAAGCAGGTGCAAAAATACTTGAATCGGTTAAAATCGACAAACTTTTGATAACATGCGGCAAGGATGGCATGGTTTTATTTGAGAGAAATAAAAAGCCATATAAAATAAGTGCTGTAGCACGTCAGGTGTATGATGTTTCCGGTGCCGGGGATACGGTACTTTCAGTTCTCGGACTTGCAATAGCGTCAGGGCTGTCATTTAAGGAGGGAATTGAACTTGCCAACACTGCGGCAGGAATAGTTGTCGGTAAGATTGGAACAGCAACTGTTTCAAAAAAAGAAATACTCGATGCTTTAAAACCGGCTCATGATGGAGTACCAGGAAAATATAAGCTGTTAACAGAGCTTGAGGATCTCATTCATGAACTGAAGAAAAAAAACAAAAAAATTGTTTTAACAAACGGCTGTTTTGACCTTTTGCATGCAGGTCATATTATGTTTTTTTCTGCTTCCAGGCAGACAGGAGATGTTCTTATTGTTGCCCTGGATGATGATGATTCAGTTAAACGGCTGAAAGGCGAGGGGAGACCGGTAATAAATGCAAAGGAGCGTGTTCGTATAATCAGTGCACTTGATGTGGTTGATTATGTGGTTATCTTTTCAACAGGGCAGCTTGATAAACTGATAGAAATAATTAAGCCGGATATACTTACAAAGGGAACCAATTATAGCTCAAAAGAAGTTTATGGACGAAAGCTTGTTGAGAAATTCGGGGGGCGAGTTGAACTTATTCCTGTCAGTGAGAATATTTCCTCAACTAGCATAATCAACAATATTAAAAAAGGTAGCTTTTAGATTTAAAGCACCATGGCTATATGGAATTTGTAAGAAAAACTCCTCATGGAATTACTTTTAAGGTCTTTGTGCAGCCAAGATCATCCAAGAATATGATATCCGGGCTTTACAAAGATGCTATAAAAATTAAGCTTGTAGCACCTCCTGTTGAAGGTGCAGCGAATAAAATGTGTATTAAATACCTGGCAAAATGCCTTGAGGTTCCAAAGTCATCTTTGGAAATTATAACCGGGCACACCAGCCGTACAAAAAAAATTCTTCTAAGCAGCAAGAACGGCAAAGTGTCTAAAGAGGAGCAGAATTATTTAAAAAGGCGGGTTGAATCGTTATTAAATTCAAAATAAAAAACTTGACTTCTATTTTTTCTTCAGTTAAAAGTCATTTCTTAAATTTACCTGTTGCGGGGTGGAGCAGTCTGGTAGCTCGTCGGGCTCATAACCCGAAGGTCAGAGGTTCAAATCCTCTCCCCGCTACCACTACAAAATCAAGGGTTTACAAGAAATTGTAAGCCCTTTTTTAATGCCTAAAAATTTGAATTCCAACCCTATGTCCAACCCATAAGAACACCCGCCCCGTACGGGGCAGCGCAAGAGCCTGACACCACAAAAAACGAAGAAATACAACCACTTAGCAATGAATGTGATTCAGCGGACTTAGGCCGTCAGAGGCCGCTGGCTGGCTTTTCTTTTGTTGGGAAGGGTATTGCAAGCGGAATTTCACAGGAATCTGTGGAAGGTAGGGCAAGTTTTAAGTTGCCGGTGTTTGATCTCTATGTTACTAAAAATTATCTTTTAACCTTTCATCAAAGGAGAATTGATATGAATGTAGAACAAAACGACCGCCGCTGGCTTGAAATAAAACATGATTGTGGAGAAATAGTACAAATAGATAGTGAAGAATTCCCTGATTTTTTTTCTGAGCCTGATGAAGAAAATAAAAAAATGATACTTCATGCAACTTGCCCTAAGTGTTCTAAGCCTATAATAATCACCCGTGAAACTACTATAGAACCTTCTGAACCTCCCCCCCCGGATAAACCCTTAGCAAAATGGAAATGGAAATGGGAATAGAAGGCAAAAAAATTAACCCTTAGTAAGTGCCGGGCCGAGATCCTACGAGACCGACCCGGCGGTTCAGTACCAGGCAAGAGGTTAAT
>JAUWOH010000339.1 GCA_030612225.1 Desulfobacteraceae bacterium | reverse complement strand
GTGTCATGTCTTCACCTTCGTTTATGCCCGGCAAGCAAGGGTTCAAGTGAATGCAAATGGCTTGATACAGATGGCATAAACACTTACGTTTTCTCAGACCTTACTCCTTAATATTTTCAAAGTATGTCTATATAAAAAGACGGTTCCAAGAGTCAGGGATTTTTCTGTATGTCTTTGTTTTTCGGTCATTTTCACTCGAACCCTTGAACCCTTGAATCCTGGAATCCTGATCAATCGACCAACTCTTTGGGAGATGATCCAAAAATAAAATCCCTTCCAGGTGATTGTCTATGATTCTTAAAGCTGTATTTTTGTTATCTTTTTCATCCCTCACTTTTGAGGTGCTCCTAACAAGGGTGTTCTCCATCAGCCAATGGAACCATCTTTCCTTTATGGTAATCAGCATAGCTCTTTTTGGATTTGCTGCAAGCGGTACCTTTTTAAGTATCCTGGATACAAGGAAAAAACAGTGGGAAAAACATATATCAACAAAAAGGAGCCTTTTTCATTTCATATACCTTTACACTGTTTTTACAATTGGATCTTTTGTAGCATTAAACAACATGCCTCTTGACTATTTCAGACTTCCACTTGATCTTTCCCAGGCACTCTATCTTCTGGCGGCCTTTCTCCTCCTGGCACTTCCTTTCTTTTTTACCGGGCTTATCGTTGCAACCGCTTATTCATTTCTCCCTGAAAAATCCGGCTTAATTTATTTTGTAACCATGGCGGGTTCTGCCTGCGGCGCTCTCCTCCCGATACCGCTGCTTCCTTTTTTGGGAGAGGGTAAGCTTATTGTCATTTCCGCCCTTTTACCTGTTATAATTATGCCTTTGAAATGGCCATTGCGAAAATCGGATAATTCGGGAAAAGAGGATTTAAAGGAAAATGCCTCACAGAAAAAACAAAAAGCTTTTACAGTAGCCGGACTTATAATAATCATTTCTTCAGCATTCCTTGTCTCTCCTGTGGGGGATTTTATCATCGAAATAAAACCCTCTCAATATAAAGCACTCAGTCAGGCCCTGCGGTTTCCCGACACCTGTGTTACCAGCACAGTTACTGATCTCAGGGGAAGAATAGATCGGGTAAAAAGCAAATATATCCGTTTTGCTCCGGGCTTGAGCCTTAAATTTGCAGAAAAATTACCCGTGCAAAGGGCAGCTTTTAAAGACGGAGACAACCAGTTTGTTCTTTATGACCTTCGAACGCAAAAAGACGCCTTCTTTTCAAAATTCACTCTTCCCTACTCAGGATATGTTTTAGCTCCCAATGTTTCAAATGTTTTGCTGATCCAGCATGGCGGTGGATCGGCCATCCCCTGCGCCATCGCATCCGGCGCAAAAGAAATCACCATTATTGAACAAAACCCTGAAATTGCAAAAACCGTCTATCACCAATACAGCCTTCCTGTTGTCAAGCAAAACCCAAGATCATTCCTTGCCGGCTCAAATAAACGATTCGACATCATTCATGTAGAAAACTGGGGAACTTCTATCCCAGGGATGGCTGCTCTTACACAAGAACACCTGCTTACTATTGATGCAGTAACACAGTACCTAAAACACCTCTCTGATAATGGCATCCTCATCATTTCACGAAAGCTCCTTCTTCCGCCTGCCGATTCGATCCGTCTCTGGAGTGTCGCATATGAAAGCTTGAAATCCCTTAAAATTGAATCTCCTGAACAACACATTATAATCCTCAGAAACTGGGACACTTTCACTCTTATTATTTCATCAAATTCTTTTAAGGAAAAGGATATAGGCATTATTAAAAACTTTACAAAAGATCTTAATTTTGACCTTGTCTATTTCAAAGGGATATCGAGTGATATGGCAAACATATACAATATGTTTGACAAGCCATACCATTTTCTTGAAATCAGTCGGCTTGAAAAGGCTTATAAATCAGGGTCGGAAAAAAGTTTTTTTCAATCTTACCTCCTCGATGTTTCTCCCCAGACTGATAACCGCCCTTTCCCTTCGAGGTTCCTTAAGTGGTCAGGTTTGAATACCCTTTATAAAAGCACGGGAAGTAGACTTTATTCTATCCTTATGTCCGGTGAAATTATCGTTTCTGTAGTTTTCCTCGAAGCGCTGGTAATTTCTATTTTTCTTCTAGTTCTTCCCCTCCTTGCTATTCCCAAAAAAAGTAAAAAAACCCTTAAATCACATATTTTTTTCTTTTTATCTGTGGGCGCAGGTTTTATGTTTCTCGAACTTTTTTTTATAAAAGAATATATCCTTCTTTTCGGAAATCCCACCGTAAGTTTTACAATCGTAGTCTCAGGAATCCTTGTATTTTCCAGCATCGGTGGTTTTTGGTCACAACGGCTGGGACCCAATAATTTTAAAAAAATTCTTATCACCCTGATTTTTGTTCTCATAGTAATATTCGTCAGCCTTGATGCTATAATCTATTACATCCTCGGCTTTTCCAGCTTCATACGCTATTTTCTTGCATTTATGCTTCTGCTCCCTGCGGGATTTTTAATCGGCCTTCCCTTCCCCCTTGGCATGCGTTATCTTTTAAAAAGCCCTGTGGAGCGTGCATATGCATGGACTGCAAACGGCTGCACCTCAGTCTTAAGCTCCATCCTATCTGCACAAATCGCAATCAGTTCGGGAATTTCAACAATTTTGGTCTGCTCTGTTTTATCATATATTCTTGCTTTTCTGTGTATCGTGAAGCATGATGGTCGAATAGAATTATAGCCCATCGAAGATCCCGCTATTCGGGGGATGACCAGGTTTTCTAAGGAAAATTAAACAATTATTGGATTAAATCTATGGCACAAAATAATAAAAAACGGTTTATGCTTTGCGTAGAAAATAGGGATTGTGAGGATTTGGAAAGGCGGAAAATATATCAAGTCTTACCTGACGACGAAGCTTCAAAAGAAGGATACCTGAGAGTCATTGACGAGTCAGGTGAAGATTATCTCTATCCGGAGTCCTATTTTATTCTCCTTCAACTGCCACGTAAGGCTAAAGAGGCCCTGCAAGTAGCAAGCTAAATCCATAAGTTTCGCTCAAAAACAGGTTCGACACCTCCTATAACGGAAGCCAAAAGATATTTAATTCTTAAGCAAATACAGCATAAAATTTACTTATATTTCCTTTCGTTGATACTGCTGAGAGCTTTAATGCTTTTATAAAAGTAACCCATCACTCAAAAAATCAATGATTTTTTCAAACAAAATCTTGACTGTGGTACTATTTTATGGCATCATTTAATCATGAAACGTAAGCATCGTAGAACACTGGAACTCGTTTTTAGAAAGCCAGTCAGCGGTAACGTCAAATGGGAAGAAGTTGTTGCCTTGTTAAGTGCGTATGACGCAAAAATTGATCAAAGCCGTGCAGGTTCACGGGTACATATTGAACTGCGTGGGAAAGATTTGTTACAACACAGACCACATCCTTCACCCTGCATGGATAAAGGTGCTGTGTCGGCCTTGCGAAAGTTTCTGGAGCTTTGCGAGATTAAGCCTTAATGGAGGAAAAAACAATGCAGACTACAATGAGTTGGAAGAGCTATATTGCTAAAATTGAGTATGATCCTGATATTCGTAAATTTCATGGCATTGTTCAGAATGCCAATTCTGTGATCACATTTTATGGTTCATCTGTTGATGAACTGGAGCGGGAATTTGAGGCATCTATGACCGAATATTTCAAACTATGTGAAGAAAAAGGAAAGCGGCCTGACAAACCATATTCAGGACGTTTTAACGTTCGCCTCACACCTCATCTTCATGGGGAGATTGCTGCCGCTGCGATAAAAGATCGCAAGAGCCTTAACCAATGGGTAGCTGACACTCTTGATCAGTCAGTACATTCGGCTTCAAACGCGATATAATCCAGCATCCAACAATTCAGTCCACCCGACCGGAAAAGCCGAGACGTTTTTCGCATTAACATCATTTTATGTAAAACTTGACACTTACAAATTTAGTCTTTGGCTTTTTCTGGAAAACAACTGGGTCCTGAAATACAGGCAGATAAGC
>JAUWOH010000001.1 GCA_030612225.1 Desulfobacteraceae bacterium | reverse complement strand
AGAGCTGCAACACTGTGTAAAGCTGATCTCGTGAGCCATGTGGTAGTTGAATTTCCGAAACTGCAAGGTGTTATGGGACGGGTTTATGCAGCAATTGCAGGAGAGCTCCCTATGGTTTCTACTGCCATTGAGGAACATTACAGACCTACCCGATCAGGAGGAGCGCTTCCGGAAACAATGGCAGGTGCTGTACTTAGTATCGCAGATAAGATCGATTCGCTTTGCGGCTGTTTCAGTGTGGACCTTATTCCCACCGGTGCTTCAGATCCATATGCATTGCGGCGCCAGGGCATTGGTATTATTCAGATCATAAATGATAAAGGCTTTTTATTTTCAATAAGGAGTATAATTGAAAAAAGTTTAAATCTTTTCAGCGCAAAAGGGATAAAGGTAAAAGGCGATGTGGCCCAAAAGGTTCACACCTTCTTCAAAAACCGCATGGCTCATCTTCTGGCTGAACAAGGATATTCTAAAGATGTGATAGCTGCTGTTATCAGTGCTTCAGCAGATAATGTGCCGGATGTCTACAACAGGACAGTTGCACTGGAAAGGCTAAAGGCCGAGGAAGATTTTGAGCCGCTGGCAATTACATTTAAACGGGTTGTAAATATTATTAAAAAATCCGGTAATATCAAAGCAGCGGACAAGGCTGGGGAAGTTAACGAAAAATTGTTCGAACATGAAAGTGAGTCCGCACTTTTTTCCGCTTATAAGAAAGTTGAAAAGAGTGTTTCAGATAAAATGAGCAAAGGATTTTTTGACCAGGCCCTGCTTGATATTGCTTCACTGCGTGATGTGGTGGATGATTTTTTCGACGGGGTAATGGTTATGGCTGAAAACAAGAAAATTCAAAACAACAGGCTTGCACTCCTTGGCCGGATTGCAGCCCTTTTTGGAAAATTTGCAGATTTTTCAAAAATTTCAACATAGGTAGCATTTCATCTTTAAGAAAAGCCGCATTCAGATAATCTAACCGGATCACCGCCGGATAGTGTGCAATATGCCCTGCTTGAGTCTTACCAACCTACCGGAAAGATCGGGCATATTTCCTACGGCAATGGTACTGCAACCGACTATGGCTACGACTCTCTGTCGACCCGGCTTACCTCGATTATTACTGCCGGTGCCGATGAAATTCTGAATAAAGCGTACACTTACACCTCTGCCGGTGATATTGCATCGATAACCGACACACAGTCAGGCGTTACATACAGTTATACTTATGACCGGCTGCATCGTCTTGTCTCTGAAACCAACGACGGACCTTCCGACAATTTCGCACAGGCTACTTTGGTCAGCACCTACGATGATTCGTGGCGTCCCTTACATGCACCAGACAGTATCATATATAACGGGTCTGAGCATTTTTACGCAGACGATGCCAACGGCAACCTTACGGGCATCCCTGATTTTAGCGATCCTTATTATATTTCGTTTCCCCGGACCGCTTCAAATTCAATTACCTATAATGCAGATAATATGCCGGTGCGCATATCAAATCGAAAAGACGATGGCGCAATGGTTTCTACTATTGCCGTCGATTTTACTTACGACGGCAACGGCACACGGGCCAAAAAAGCGCTTTCAACCGGCGACACCACCTATTACATCGGCAATCATTTTGAGGTTGCCAACGGCGAGGAAACAAAGTACATTTTTGCCGGTAACCAGCGCATTGCCAAGGTGACCGATACAGCGACTTTCTATTTTCACAAAGACCACCTGGGTAGCTCCTCGGTGATGACCGATTACCCGGCCGGAGCAACCGTAGAGACCACCGAGTATTTGCCCTTTGGCCATGAAAGGGATCACACCGGGTCTGATGTAACCGACTACAAGTTCACGGACCAGGAAAAAGATACCGAAACCGGACTGTATAACTACGATGCCAGGATGTATGATCCGGTGATTGCGCTTTTTATCTCTGCGGATAGTGTCGACCAGGATTGGGTTGCGGGACGCTCCTTGATATATTGATATGTCGATTAAATGCTTTGGGAAGGAACCGGGATAGCCTTTTCTTTTTATTGATTACAAAATTTACAGAAAGCCTTCGAGTGCCCTGTGCCGAGCCTGCTGCGTTGCAGCGCTGCGACAGCAGTTTTAAAATGGCAGCCGCTTTCCTTGGTTGCGGGACGTACCTTGATATATTGATATATCGATTTACTTTTGTTAGGGAACCCAACGGGTACTTACGCAAGTAAATAAAATCTATCATAAACACAAGGCAGTAGCGGACTAAGCGTTACTGCCTTTTCTTTTTTAATTGTTATAAAATTGATTCCATCCTTCTTGGGTTGGCGGCAGGGCATTAAGACAAGCGGCTTCCATGCTTTAATTATTTGCGGCGAGACCTCCAACTGCTTTGAACAGCATCACGCATGACAACCATGAGTCCATACCACTCTTTTTCTGAATATCTTTTTATTGCCTGCATGACGCGTTGATGAATCTTTAACCGGGTAGGCTGTTTAAGGCGGATAATCAGAATGTCGTCGTGTTCTTCATCACGATGACTTGAAAAACCTTTGTCGGTTGTAATCAAAAGGCACTTTTCATCTTGGACTTTCTGCCATAAAATTTCATCTGTTATACCCTGGTCATTAGTGCCACGAATATCAATAACGTCAAATCCTTGTTCACGCAGCTCTCTTACGGTAATTAAGGGTATATTCTCATCTACAAAAATTTTCATACGGCATTTTCAATAGGCGTTATCTGTTCTTCAGCAAGTAATGCGGCATAATCCAGACAGGCATATATGTCTTCTGTTTTCAGTGATGGATAATCTTCAAGAAGTTCTTCAATTTTATCCCCATTTGCAAGCATCCGAATTATTTGATGGACAGGAACCCTTGTGTCTTTGATACATGCCTGGCCGTGACAAATTTTTGGGTCGATCGATATACGTTTATACATAATTAAACTCCAATTTTTGAAAATATGATAATACTACCACTACGACTATAAGCAAATAAATGACCTGATAAATGTCCGTTTATTACTGTGAGATTGTATTCATATGTATATGCTAATGAAGTAATCGCTTGTTACATCAAAAACGTTTGAAGCCTTCTGAATTGGATCCGGCGGAGGTTATATGTATCAGTTCGACTAAACTGTTTTAGATAAAATTAACACTTCTGGATAAATTTTGCAACTTTTTTAATGTTTTGCCAAATTAAAATAGTCTTTTGGAGAAGATTTATGATATTTTCCTATTCCCACATGGTGGCCATAAAATTAGAGGGCTTTGCTAAATAACAACTAATACCTTCAAACAGCGACCCGCATTAAAACCGAATTGCCTGAATGCTCATTTGGGTATATTTTTCAATAGGCCAAATTAATACTAACATAGAATAGATGCCGGATAAGCGGCAACGGCCTGTAACCTTCCTACGCCGTTTCTTCAGGTGCGGCGATTATAAGAAAAAAAACGAATATCAAACTCGGCAGTATTTGTAACAACAGTCGTCTAACTGTTGTCTCTAAAAGCCATTCTAAATTATCGAGAGGATAAACCAGAAAAACGGTAAAATAACCACAAATCATAATCATCAAAATCAGCAGGGAAGTATATATACCCGGATTATTCCGCTTTTTATCCGATCGCCCCATAAGCAGGATAAACACAGGAAATACAATAAGCATCCATTTTTCCAGTTTATAAAACTTTATAAGAAATGTCTTACCGATCATTATATATTTTGAAATATCGGTCAGACTATTAAAAAGAGCATTAAAATTCTGATTGAAAATCAGCGTTACCGGTGATGCCAGTTGATCTTTCAGATACACGATGTTTGGGGAAACAATTTGGAGTTTAAAATAAGCAATAATTATCAGGACAGGAGTCAGCCCTGCTGTGAATATTGCTGCCTCTTTAAAAAACTCCCCAGGGCCCTTTTGCAGTGTAATAACAATAAAGCGGGCAAAAAATATTGCTATTATCAAAAGAAGCCCCTCATTTTTTGTCCACGCAGCCAATCCTGCCATAACCCCGCATATGAAAATAAGCCCCGGTTTTTTCTTCGTCCCCTCGTCTATAAAGCAATACAGAATAACTGTTGCAAGAATATAAAACCCAACAGGCACATCGGCAATCAGGGATGAACCGCTGTAAATAAAAAACGGGGTCCCGATCAATACCATGCCTGCAATCAACCCCTGGTTTTTGCTTTGCAGCCTTGAAACTGAAAAAACCGTCAGTATGACCGTGGCAGATGTAAAGAGAAATGCCTGCAACACAGGAGCCATAAGAGTTTCATGGCCCGCATAGCTCCAGATCCTTGCAACATTCCCCTGAATTAATAAAGGATAATCAGGTAACGACCAGTCATAAGGATTGGAAAATGCGGTTGCCCATTCGGCTGAGCCCCTGTATATGAACCTTGCTCCCAGATTATATATGTTCCATGCATCCCAGCTCCCATGAGGGTCGTTTAACAGCCTGAGAACAAATGAAATAATGGTAATTATAGATAAGATAATAAAACCGGCATACAAAAAATAATAAAACGATTTCCTGTCTGGTGATACAAATTCCGGTTTCAGGTTGGAAGTAAAGGTGTTCTTTTTTTTATATAAAAAGAGACTAAAACAGATTATAAGTAATATTAGATCAAACCAGATAAAATGTTTTGTCACAGAACCGAAAAGTACAAGGCATGTAAAGAAAAGCCAGGATGAAAGCCCCAGGCCCAGGCCGATGGACAGGCAGGTTTTGACAACAAATTCCGACTTAAAAGAATCTTTTTCCGGCCACGCCATGTTTATTATAAAAAAGGCCGTTGCAATCGGCACAGCCAGCGATATCAGGAGCATAATTATTCGCTCCCTTTTTTGAATAGCACAATATTCTTATCAACAGTTTCCATAATTGACAGGTTGTGGGCTTTGGCAAATTCACCAGGATTTGTAAACCTGCTTAAATTACCTATTATAAAAGGATACTCAATATTCTGGACAACTATCCTGGGTGACAGAGTATACCTGGTCAGACAAAACGTTCTTGCATCGTATTTTTTATCTGAATAATATCCGATTACTCCTAAGGGGGGCAGTATGCTTCTTACGCGCTCAAAATTATTTTCAAACAGGATGATATCATCGGTTCCACCGATTAATTGCAGAAATTTAATCTCCTTAAGACAGTTTTGAACACCGGCCGTGACGGCAATCAGGATTACCATTGCCGTGATGATATTTACCCTGGTTTTTTTTAGGATCTTATTTTTGACCATCTTTTTGACTGTCTTGTTGACCATCTTTTTGATCGGTAGCTGTTTCATAAGCTTTTCTTATTATGAACTGCTGTCCCTTGCTTCGTGAAATAAGCAGCCTGGCAGTAATTGTTGGAGGCAGAGCTGACAACTTAAAAACCATGTTTAACCACAGGGTAAAAAGTTTTTTTAAAGAATAACCCGACTTACCTGTGCTGCGCTTATGTTCTTTGACCCTTATCTTGCCGATATTGCCGGTAGCTTGAAGAATCAATCCGTCTATATAGGTAAATGGCAGATTATACTTTTTTATTTTATCTATAGTAAACCTGTTGATTATTTTAAAACTTGAAAGATATAAACCGGCAGGCTTTTTGAAAACAATATCTGCCGTCTTATTTGCAAACCAGCTTCCCAGCCTTCTATGCAAAGGCCGCTGAGATTTTTCACAAAAAGTATAAATAACATCGAAGTTGTTTTTAACCGCTGTCTCAATCAGTCGCACAGCTTCACTCACAGGGTTTTGAAAATCATCATCCATTATTACGGCATAGTCGCCTCTGGACTTATTAAGCCCTGCCATAACCGCATTGTGTTCTCCAACATTTTTAGCTAATGAAAAAAATCGTACAATTTTTCTGTACTTTTTATATATAGCTATGCACACTTCTTCTGATCTGTCTTTTGAACAGTCATTAACGAGTATAATTTCCAGGCCGTATTTTTGTTCCAGCTCTGCAACAAGTTTATCTACAATTTTTGATATTGTCTTTTCGCTGTTATAAACCGGAATAACAATAGAAATAAAATTAGTTTTATTATCAGTCATTTTTGTTAATAAGAATGATGAAAAAAGAGTAAGCTTTCCCAGAATGTCAAAATTAGAAAATAGAAATTGGAAATTTGACCTTCTCTTGAATTTCTACTTTCCAATTTCCCCGCTTTCCTTTGTTAAAGATGGGATCTACGCTACGCTTCGACAAGTTTCAAGCCGTGAACGGCTAATCAATACCTGATAAAATTTCGATCAAGGCATTCACTACAATCTTCTGTTCCTCGTTTGTAAGGGAGGGGTACATCGGCAGGGAAAAAATCTCCCGTGCTGCTTTTTCTGCAACAGGAAAATCTCCCTCTTTATATCCCAAACATCTATAAGCCGGCATTAAATGTACAGGCCACGGATAGCTTATGTTAACGATTATACCCTTTTTCTGTAATTCGGAAATTATCCTGTCCCTGTGAGGATGTCGAACAACATACAAATAAAAGGCATGTTTGTTTCCCTGCATGGTTTCAGGAAGTGTCAATCCGGTTTCGGCCAGTAGTTTGTCGTATTGCATTGCCAGATTTCTTCGTTTTGAGATATATTCATCAAGGTGGGACAGTTTGCTTAAAAGGATAGCTGCCTGCAACTCATCAAGCCTTGAATTATATCCATGTTCTTTTGAATAATAAGTTTCTTCCATGCCGTAAAACCGAAGTCTTTTTACTCTTTCATAAAGGCTTTCATCATCTGTTATGACCATTCCGCCGTCACCGAAACAGCCCAGAACCTTTGTCGGGTAAAAAGAAAAAGCAGCCATATCCGACATCGAACCTGTTTTTTTGCTGCGAAATTGAGCCCCATGACTCTGGGCGCAGTCCTCTATTATATGCAACCCATATTTTATCGCTATTTCACTAACCTTAGACATATCAACACACTGGCCGAAAAGATGGACAGGTACAATGCATTTTGTTTTGTCAGTTATCGCTTTTTTTATTTTTGCCGTGTCCATGAGATAAGTTTTCGGATCTACATCAATGAACTTTACAGCAGCACCGGTTGAAACGATTGCTGAAACCGTGGGGACAGCTGTATTTGGTACGGTTATTACTTCGTCTCCAGCGCCTGTATCTAATGCCTTCAAACTTAAAAACAGCGCATCCGTGCCATTTCCAACACCTATACCGAATTGAACATCGCAGTAGCTTGAAAATTCTCTTTCAAATTTGCTTACATTTTTTCCTAATATCAATGTGCCGGAATCGAGCACACGCTTAATCGCAGTGAAAATTTCATCTTTCTCATCCTGATACTCTTTAATATAATTCCATACTTTGATTGTCATTTTTTATCCTGTTGAAAAATATGCCCAAATGAGCATTCAGTTGATCCGGTTTGCTAAAATGGTCACACCCATTAAATTATTTATTTTTGAGCGAAAACCTCGCAATCGGATTTCGGGTGTCAGGTGTCAGTAGTAAGAAACTTCGGTTTTTCCGAGACGACGCTCGGAAAAAGTAGCCACTTAAAGGGCAGTAAGAAGTCAACAGTTCATTTCGAAGGTTTTAGGTGTCGTGTGTCAGTATTTAGCAGCTATGCCCCTGACACCTGAAACCTATGTAACTTGCCAACGCTATAACTTTGGACCGAGCAATGATCAACAAAGTTTTGTCGATGTTGCTTCGCTAAACGTCTAATTAGCTGACACCTGAAACCTGACACCCGAAACCAAATTGCTACATTTTCTTCATCCAATAAAAGCATAAGCCAGCAAACTCCTGGCATAGATATTAAAATATCCGTATTTTACAAGCTCCATCATCTGGTCTAAAGTCATCCACATGTAGTTTTCAGGAACCTCGGCCAATCTGGTCTCATCTACTTCGATTAACATGTACCTGTTTTGCAGACAATAAAATCTTCCGCCTTCTTCTGATTGAATTGTAGAATATTTTACCTGATCAGGCTCTGCATTTATAAAAAAATCGAAAAAGGGAGGTTTTTCTTTTTGTTGCACCATGCCTTCGATTGAGGAACACTGTATGGTCGGTGCCAGTTCAATGACGTCACAGTTACCCGCTTCCACTTTGGCCTGAACAAGAAAATGGAAGATATTTTTTATCTTTTTGATAATAAAACCTGCAATGCCGTATGAATCGGATGTCAGAAGCGGTTGTGCCCAATGTGCTACTTCGCGGGAGCCGACATTGACCGATACCGCCATAATAGAAAAAAACCGTTTTGATTCATGCGTAATTTTAAAATTCGTTCGCTCCCACCGGGATGTTTTTTTTAAAGGAATTCTTTTTGTGTCAAGCGTATAAATCTTTTTCATTTTATTGATCCAGCCAATAATTATGTTCATACTCACATAGACATCCCCTGTTTTGGGTATTGACCCAAATAAATCTCTGTTTAAAACAAAATATCCATTACTGTCTGTCTTCAACTCAGCTGTTTTGCTGAAAGAAGAATAACTGATTTCTTCAATCGGCATACACGCGAGAACTGAACGCGCTTCGACATTCACAACATTATCAACCGCCAGCAATTCTTTTATTTGCCATAAAGTCAGCCAGCAAAAGTATTCATGGGATTTGATATTCTCATTTACTTCTACAATCATATTACGATTTTTCTTTTTAAAGAAACGAGCACCCTGCCCTGTCTGGAGCAAGTCAACCAGTATTTTCGAATTTGTATTATTGAAAAAATATTCAAGGTACAACGGCGCCCTGCCCTTATGTACCTGGGTATAGTTACTCTCCGTGGCCTGGACAGTCGGTGCCAGCTGTACAATATTCGGGTTCCCGGGTTCTGCTTTAGCCTGCATGAGAAAATGTTGAACTCCCTTGAACTTTTTAGTTAAAATCCCAAGAAGTCCGACTTCAGGTTGATAAATAATCGGCTGATCCCAACTCTTACTAAACCCGAAATTTGTCGAGACTCTAATTCCCCCAATATTGAAATACTTTCCTGATTCATGCAGAAGATTATAAGTTTCCTTATCAAAGTGCCACTGATCAAGCATTTCAAAGGGAATCGTTTTAACTGAAAGACTACTGGTTTTCCTTTTTGATTCAAGCCAAAATAAAACCGACTCAGTATTTTTAAACCTGTTTTCTCC
Source organism: Desulfobacteraceae bacterium (assembly GCA_030612225.1). GTDB lineage: Bacteria > Desulfobacterota > Desulfobacteria > Desulfobacterales > JAUWMJ01 > JAUWMJ01. The sequence goes on along the minus strand of JAUWOH010000001.1, from coordinate 18,501 downwards.
GGCCGGATCATGCATTATAGAATTTTCTGTCATTTTATTAATGTAAGTGTTCATGGAACGTTGAAATTAGAAAATAGAAATTGCCTGTCTGCGTGCACCGCACAGGCAGAGAAATTTGGCCTTCATACTTTGTAATCGTTCACAGTTGTCGGTTCATAGTTTACGCTTGTGCCTGAGCCTTGCCCGGCGTCTTGTCGAGGCGTAGTTGAGAAGCTTAGCCTGAAGCCAAAGGCGAAACCTGGGCCTTGCCCTGCGAAGCCAGAGGCGAAGCATGGGTCATCTCTACCGAATTTCTGGTTTCAAGCCGTGAACAGCTACAAACACCTCAACTTAAAACTTGACAAATACGCCTGTTAATTATAAAATATTCTTTTAATTTTAATACTATCAAAGATCAAGTCAATCGTCGATACAAAAACTCTATTTCAATTTTCGCTTGAAAGCGACTGATTAGCAAGGAGGGAAAAACAAATGGTAATGCAAAAATTAGCCAGACTGGTTAAAGGGAAAAACGGACAGGGAATGACTGAATATATTATTATTGTGGCCCTTATTGCCATTGCAGCAATCGGTATATATACCTTATTCGGCAAGCAGATTCGTGAAGTTGTTGGCGCAATCAGCGGCCAGCTGGGAGGAGAAACCGATAAGAGTGCGGAAACAATAGATACAACCGAACAAAGGGGCAAAGATATCACGGTTAAGGATTTTGAAAACTGATATGTGTTGCTAAATAAAACAAATTGAGAACAATAATATTGAATATTTTAGCTGGTGAGTCTGCACCATTGATATCTTAATTTGAATAATATCTTAATTTAAAAACACCTGAACGTGACGGGTTGTCATATATGAAATTCAGGTCAATAAATAAAATTATGCCTGCCATCATTTTTAAGCAGCTCTGGTTTAAGCTGCTCAGGCAGAACATGGGGCAGGCAATGGCAGAGTATGCCATCCTTTCTGCCATGGTTGTGGCCGTGGCCCTATATTTTAACAAGGAAGTTATTTCAAAGCTAAATGATTATTATTCGTTAATAGCGAACATGGTAAGTCTCCCGATTCCGTGATAACTGAAAATCAGCTTGATTGGAAAACTTAATGCCGCCTGATCATTTCTTACATGTTTCGAATATAAATTTGCCCATCAACATAATTCTTATTTTACTCGTTCTTACTTCATTCATCACTGATATCACTAAAAATAAAATTTACAACATCCAGACATACCCTTCAATGGCCCTGGGTCTGATTCTGGGCTATACAGCCGGAGGGGGGCCTGGGATCCTTATGAGTTTTGCCGGTCTTCTTACTGGTCTGGCTCTTTTGTTTATTATCTTCCTGGCAGGCGGAATCGGGGCAGGAGATGTAAAGCTTTTGGGTGCGATCGGTGCTCTTAAAGGGACCGTATTCGTGCTGTGGACTATGTTTTACACCGGGCTGATCGGCGGAATTATGGCATTTGCCTTATTGATCTGGAAAGGAAGGCTGCTTGCCACTTTAAAGAATCTGTTCACATTTTTGCGGCATCCTGTAAAGGCACATGCAGATCAGAAACCGGAAGAACGCATATACCTGCCATATGGTGTGGCCATTTCTTTAGGGAGTGTTTGGGCCCTTTTTACGGTTTAAAAAAGACGGTTTCGTAAAAAGTCCAACTTCTGCGTTGTAGCGATTTTTCAGGAACTCGACATACTATAAGTATAGTCTCGTCCCTGAAAAATCGCTACGCCTTGAATTTGAACTTTTTACGAAACCGTCCATATCAGACTTTTTACGAGTTCTACAAAGTTAAGTGATGCGAATAGCAATACCAGGGAGAGAGCTAAGAAAAGACGAAACCGGGCAGGCAATGGTAGAGTTCGTCGTTGTTTTTCCCGTAGTATTTTTGCTCTGTCTTGTCATTATGCAGACTTTTTTGCTTTTAACCGCGAGACAGGTGGTCAATTATGCTGCATATTGTGCAACACGAAGTGCAATCGTTATTTTCCCTGAAAGCGGAAATACCATAGCCAAAAAAAAAGCCAAGCGCGCAGCAGCGATTGCCTGCTGGTCGATTTCACCCAAGAAAGGTTTTGGAGCCACTGAGAAGTTTATAAAGCCTGTTGAAGACATCGTTGAGGGAGCAACCGGAATTAATTTTGATTTGGGCCGGCGGTTTAATATGGCAAATTCAAATGTGTCTGTAAATCTTGAACCCGCTAAACTCAATGCGAAGACTCCTCACCAGGATGTTACGGTTGAGGTGACATATCACTATGTCATGGGGATTCCGATTGCAAACAGGATTTTTTATGAAATGTGGAAGCGCGATTGCAAAAAAAAAGGTAAGTTATACACATTTACGTTTAAAGCAAGCTGTACACTTCCGGCTGCAGGCAAGGTGAAAACCAAAAAATGTTGTACCTGATTCCTGGTAATGAAAAATTGTAGTCCGATATGATAAGACGAATTAAAAATCGTTTACACTCAACCCATGACGACCAGGGTGGCCAGACCCTTATTTTTATCGCCATTGTCATGTTTGCACTGGTCTGTTTTTTTGCACTTGTTATCAACGTGGGTGACCGTGTCACGGCAAAGGTTGAAATGCAAAATGCAGCGGATGCCGCTGTCATGTCCGGTGGAATCTGGAATGCCCGGGGCATGAATATGATAAGCATCCTTAACGTAGGGATGACCGAATGTCTTGCATTTATTATATTCTGCAAGGCATTTGACAAAACATATCTGGCAACAAAGGTAGCTCTTGAAGCAAACAAGGTAACGGCCGAAGCGTGTTCGTCTATTCCCTATATTGGCATTATTTGCAAAATCTGGTCAGTTTGTCTGAAGGCGGAAGAAAAAATATTTCTTAAGGCGGCTGAAAAAATTAATAAATTTATGAAGAAAAACTTAACAAAGAAGAATAAGGGGCTGTGGAAATTGATGAAGCTCCTGGAAAAAATGGAAAAAGGCGTAAGCCTCGCATTTCCCCTTATAGCCGCATATGAAGCCAACCGCGTTGCCGAACTGAACGGAGCAGATCCTCTTGTTGATGTCGCTGGTTTTACCTACTCCGGGCTGTTTTTTCCCGCTGATCCCGCTGGTCTGCCTGTCAAAAAAGGCGTTTTTAAGGATCTTTGCCCTCCAACCACAAAGGGTGGTCCAGGTTATAAAAATTTTCTTTGCTGGGATAGCGCACTGGGGATGGAAATTCCCATTCCCGGGCTGGATGGTACTATCTTTGACGGAATGACCAAGGTCAGAGAAATCTTCGCACTTCTCTGGGAAATGGCATTTCTTTGTGTTATTCCTCCGCCGGGCGCCATGTGGGAGGGTTTTGTAGAGCTAAGTAAAATGGAATTGTGTGCCGGCGGGACTCACAGTTCAACCGAAACTACTACAAACTGTCGGGAGTGTAATGAAAAAAACGGTACGCCAAGGTGGAAAGGAAGGCGGGTTGAAATGGAATGTGATCCTCCTCAAGGTCACCCTGCCAAGGAAATAGGACAATGGGAGAATGCAGGAGAACCCCCTCAAGGCAGTAAATACCCTTGCAGTTCTCCGTCCATCTCCGATCCGCCAAAGGGAAGCAAACGTCCCTGCACCGCGACCTGCTGGGAAAAAAAGAATGGAAAATGCTATAAATACAAGTGGGTCTTAAAGGGCTGCACTTATAAGGGTGATCCAAAAGACGTCAAGAAGGACGATACATCAAAAGAGGCAGTCCCCTATATGCTTAAGGCTGGTTGGGGAAAGGACACTAAATATACTGCAATAGTTTCCAAGAAGACTTCAGACAAGCTTCCCATAGGACAGTACAAAAAGGGTGGCGAGTCTTTCGGTACAAGCACAATTCTCGGTAATCTTACATGGACTGTTGCACAGGCGGAATTGTATAACCCCACCAAGGCGGATCTGTTTAACCAGGACTGGCATGTGCGTTTGAAATCATGTAAACTCGATGATCTGAACATTATTTTTTTTGGCAAAAAGGTTTCAAATATTCTCCCATCGAGTATTAAGAAGGTGCTTGATAAAGGTATAGGCCAGGGGCTTGTCCACTAATATGGATTTTTATAAAATATTAAAAAAACGGATATCGTCTCTTATCCAAAATACGCGAGGGCAATCCATGGTTGAATTTGCCGTGGCTCTCCCGACGGTCGTTCTCCTTCTCTGGTCAGGCATGTATGTAGGTAATTTATATATTGTCAAACACAAAACACTTGCTGCGGCAAGATACGGCACCTGGAATTATGCCAGGGGGGAGCAGACAGTCGCGCAAGCTAAAACCAAAATAGCGAAACATTTTTTTAATAATAAAACTTCCGGCCTGTATGTTACCTCCCAGAAAACACCTTCTGATTTTAGTAGCGTCGGAGGTGCGTTTTCAGGTATAGTTGATAAAGGACTTGATGTTATCAACAGTGTCATGACTGACCAGAAATCAAACATATCTTCTTTGAAGATTCAATATGAGGTTCCCCCAAAGCTTGGAGCTCTTGATATAAGCGACATGCATGCGGCTAATTACAAGATAGAATCTTCACATTATGTAATCGCCAACGGCTGGGACGGCTGCCATACCGAAGTGCATGATTTGTTCTCCATGCTGTGGGCATTGGTGAAAGGTATTTTTACAAACATAGGCAATATAGTCTTTTAATTAATTTATGAAATCAGTTTTTCAAAAAGTATCATCCCCGAAATTTCTTAAAGTCTTGAGTATATTGGGGATTGCCCTGGCTGTTATCTGGTTCGGTATGTTTTTCGGACCCGGCGGAAGCAGTGTCGAAGCCAAGGTGTTTGAACGGCTTGTTTCCTATACCAGGGCAATGCCGGAATACCTGTTTGACGATAAGGCAACATCAGAACCCAGGAAAGTTATTGTTAACGGGAGCACAACATATCTTACTGTGGGGAAAAGTAAAGACGATATATCAAGAATTCTGGATTTTTATGCCGGGAAGTATCAGCCTCAGCCCATTGAACGAATTAACGATGAAATAATTAAAAAGATCAGTAATAAAGACTTTAAAAAATGCGTAACCGGTATAAATAAATTGCTTGAGTGCATGAAGCCGCACCAGCAGTTTAGACTGGAACGAGATGGCTACGGTTTCTGGGGAACAATCGAATTTAATGATTCAAGCCTGAAACTAGGAAGTGAAGAGTTTATCAAAAAATATGAAAATGCCATCACAACCGGTGAATTCGGCAAAATAGGTACCGGCAGGATAGTCATTGCTTTAAAAAACTCCAGCACTAAGGATACCCGAATTATCAACATGTGGACAGATCGGGATTTTAATCTTAACAATTTTTTGCCGGACGCAAATGGAGATATGGGCGGAAAAGACATTCCTGATGTCCCGCGTTATCCGGGTAGCCAAAGACTACTTGCCATCGAGCAGGAAAATACAATGACCTTTTATACTCTTGTATCATATGAAGGCGGCGGGGGAGTTGTAGGAAACATTCTTTTTTATCATTCAAGAATGGAAGATGCAGGCTGGAAAACAGACCCGACATTCGAAAAGGTTATGGGTGGGCAATCCATGGAGAATTTTATGTTTTATACTCGCAAAGGAAGGGAGTGTAGTATCCATATCCAGGAAGATAAATACACAGGAAAAATAATTACAACAATAACAAATCGGGAAATGAAAAACAGTTGATTTGAAAAGGAAGTCAATATGAACAAAAAAGCATTGATGATAATTACAGGCTCTATTATATGCGGAGTCATTGCGGTTCTTCTGGTCAATTTTTATATCAGAAGTCAGGAAAAGAAACTGTATAAGGGCATGAATATGGTGCCTGTACTGGTCATGGCCGAGGATGTATCCGCAAATACCGTGCTCGAAATGGGCATGGTTGCCAAAAGAGATGTCCCTGAAAAATATGTGCATGGAAACGCAATACATCCCAAAGATGTCAAACTGATTACCGGGCAGATATTAAACTTTCCCTTAAAGCGTGGGGATACACTCCTGTGGACAGACCTGGGACAGGAAGAAGAAATCAAAAAACTGCGCCACAAGGGGCTGGCCGGGACCATTACCTTAGGAGAGCGCGCACTGACCGTTCCCGTGGACCAGGTGAGCGGCGTAGCCGGACATCTCAAACCTGGTGACCACATCGACATTCTTTGTACTGTTCGGGACCAGGAAACAGGAGAGGAAGCCACCCTTACCCTTCTTCAAAATATTACCATTCTTGCTGTCGGAACCACACTGGCCGGCGAAGGAGGTTTCCGTGACAGTTACAGTACTATAACAGTACTTGTGACTCTGGAAGAAGCGGAACTGGTGGTTTTTGCGGGACAAAAAGGTAAGCTCGCTTCAGTACTCCGAAATCCGGAAGATATTGAAACCCATAAAGAGATCCCCAAGATGGATTTCACGGATATAATGAAAGCTGAATTCCGCCGGAATATTCAGGAAAAGAGAGACCGTATTCAGGTAATAAAAAGGGGCAAAGTGGACACTAAGTAATTGTTTTTTGTAACCGTTCACGGGTTCAGAGGTTCAGGGTTCAGATGTTGCCCTCGTTCCAGTACTTCGCTGTGGAACGTACACCAGGCACTTAAGCACCGACATATGAGTGACCGATGACCAGAGACCGATACCGCATCAGAGATCATAAAGAGGGGGCCTCTTTTCCGGTTCTTACCGGCGTAGTAGAGTGCAGGAATGAGTGGAAAGGCAACCCTGAACCTTTAAACGTTGAACCGTGAACGCTTACTTTTTTTAACAAACAGGGGGCAAGATGAACCGATCCGATAAGAGGATTAAAATTGCATTGATTTCATTGCTGGTCGGACTTATGTCAGCAGCATTCTGTACATCTTCGGCGGCTAGAGAAAGATTGAATTTAACCCTTGGCGAACAAAAGACAATTAACACTCCCAGCATAAGCAGAATAGCTGTCGGGAATCCTGCTGTTGCGGATGTTAAGGTTCTTGAAAAATCGAACCAGGTACTTATAACCGCTATGGGGGTGGGCGAAACCAATCTTATTGTCTGGGATGAAAGTGACCGGGAGCGGACGATACTGATACGGGTTTCCGCCAGAGATCCATGGGAAGTTACCCGGGAATTAAAACAGCTTCTCACAGGAATCGAAGGAATAAATATCAGGCCGATAGGAATGCGCGTAATTGTCGATGGAATGGTCCTTCGTGAAGAAGACATGAATAAGATTTTAAAGATTTCAAAGTTTTATCCCCAGGTCATGAGTCTGTCAACCTTGAGCCCAACTGTTTTGGACACCAATATTGAGCTGGTAAATAATGAGCTCAAAAATGCTGGGCTATCGTCTGCCAGAGCGACCCGGGTTGGAAATCGAGTCATCCTGACCGGCGATGTACCGGATAAAAATGCCAAAAAACAGGCGAAAGTGATCGCTGATGCCTTTACCAAAGATGCGCTGAATTTTATCAAAGTCGGGATCGCCCTGAAAAAAATGATTCTTATGAACGTCGATTTTATTGAAATTGATAAAGGAGCCATGACTGATGTAGGTATAAAGTGGGGCACCGTTATGGGCTTTGGTGTGGAAATGGAGGCTGAGGGCGTAATAGCCGGAAGCCACACAACACCGTTACTTGGCACCTACACCGTAACCGGGAACTATGGCATGAATATTAATCTGCTTAAGAACAATCAGCGAAGCCGCATCCTGGCCCAGCCAAAGCTCTTATGCAGGAGCGGCGAAAAAGCCGAGTTCCTGGCAGGCGGCGAAATAGCCCTCCCGCTAATCACTGCAAATTCCTCATCCGTTGAATATAAACAGTACGGCCTTATCCTGAACATCTCGCCTATTGTCGATAATTATGGTAATATTGCAACGACTATTGAGGTGGAAAACAGCAGTATCACCGATTTTGTCGGTGGAATACCGAATTTCCAGACAAGCCGTGTCAAAACGTCCATTACTATTGCCAACGGTCAGACCATCGCCTTATCAGGCCTTGTGAGCCACGCCCATTCAAAGTCGGTTGACAAAGTACCGGGCATTGGAAGTATCCCGATCCTTGGTGAACTTTTCAAGTCAAGGAATTTCAGACGAGACGAAAGTGAGCTGGTTATTTTTGTAACACCTCAGGTTATTACTCATAAGGACTCAAAAAATAAAAAACTCATTGATAATATACAGAAAAAATATAAGGAAGAAGACAGGGAACTTAAATTTAGCATCCTTGATTAGGAGTTGTTATCTAAACCGGACAAGCCGGAATCTGATTGACTATTGATTATTGAAGATTGAAGATTTGTTGAATCGCTCGCGCAGCGCAGGCGCTTGCGCCGCGTGTCGCTCTATCTTTCTTATATAAATTGATGGATTTCATTCAATTTTCAATATTCAATAGAAAATATTCAATTGTTCAAGATAGAGGAAGTATACCAATTATTCTTCGCCAAAAAAACACAAAATTTACAAACAACAAACGAATTGCATATTAGGTCCGAAATACTAAAACTTAAAACTACACAGGCGTAAACTATGATCGCAATTGCCATATACAGGAACCTGAAAGGAAAAGCTAAAATAGAGTCTGTTCCAAGGTCTGTTCTCAAGATCGGTAGAGCCTCGGAAAATGATGTGATTCTTGATCGAACAGGTGTATCAAGGGACCATGCCGAAATATACAGACGTTCCAATAGTTATTATATTGCCGACCTGAACAGTAAACACGGGACTTTTGTGAATGAAAGAAAAATACCTGTTTTAAAATCCGTACCTGTCCAGATCGATGATATCATAGGTATCGGCGAATATTTCCTTAAGGTTAAAGAAGCCATAGTTGATGAGGATAAACAAAAAAGAAAGATAACCGAACTAACCCCCGAAGAAGAGCTGGAGTATTACAGAGATCCGAGGGTCATTGAGCTTAAGACCATAGTTCACAACCGTCTGCTGGACATCATAGATTTAAGACGTCTGGATGTAAAAAAGATCAACGATATAGAGCTGCGTCGTCAGTGTGATGAAATGGTCCGGGAGATTCTAAACGAAACTGAAGCGGATGTCCTTTGGGAAATTGACCAGGAAATACTGATTAAGGACATATTGGATGAAGCGCTGGCGCTGGGTCCTCTGGAAGATCTTCTTGCAGATACGGCGGTAACCGAAATTATGGTAAACCGCAAGGACCAGATTTATGTTGAAAAAAGCGGCAAGGTAAGCCTGTCTCCCAAAATCTTTAACAGCGATATATCTTTGCTGGGAATTATTTCCAGAATTGTGAACCCCATCGGAAGGCGTATCGACGAAAGCTCACCCATGGTGGATGCCAGACTGCAAGACGGTTCCAGGGTCAATGCGGTCATACCCCCCATGGCCTTAAATGGTCCGTGTATTACCATCCGTAAATTTTCAAAAGACCCTTTTACCGTGCAAAACATGGTGGAATTTAACACCATCAGCCGGTCCATCGCAAAATTCCTCAAGATTTGTGTGGAAAACAGAAAAAATATTGTGATTTCAGGAGGAACAGGGTCGGGTAAAACCACAACCTTAAACATTTTAAGTTCCTTTATTCCCGAAGACGAGCGAATTGTTACCATAGAGGATGCAGCCGAACTGCAGTTGGTCCAGGACCATGTGGTAAGGCTTGAGTCTCGCCCGCCGAATATCGAAGGGAAAGGCGAAATTACGATACGACATCTTGTTAAGAATGCTTTGAGAATGAGACCGGACCGCATTGTAGTCGGAGAATGCCGTGGAGGGGAGACACTTGATATGCTGCAGGCGATGAATACCGGCCATGACGGCTCTCTTACAACAGCACATGCCAATTCACCTGTCGATATGCTGTCCCGATTGGAAACTATGGTCATGATGTCAGGCGAAGACCTTCCAAGCCGGGCAATTCGAGAACAGATTGCCGCAGCAGTGGATATTATTGTCCAGCAAACAAGACTGACATGCGGGTCGAGAAAGATCACATATGTATCCGAGGTTAAGGGTATTGAGGACGATAAGATCATTCTTCAGGACATTTTTTATTTCAAACAGGAAGGATTTGATGCTTCGGGAAAAACCATTGGACAGTTCATTGCTACAGGCTGGATCCCTGATTTCCTTCAAGACCTTTTAAACAGGGGAATTGATGTTGATATGGGTATTTTTCATAACTGATTAATCGGATTTGTACAGAACGTAAATATTCGAGCCCAAAGGGCTCGGCCTGGATTACCTCTGTAAGGGGTTCCAGTATAAACGCCGCACGTTGCGTGTTTCGGGGTACGGGTTGGATTATTTTCGATTAACAACTCGCAACCTGCAACTCGTAACATGGGCTAATAAACTCAGTATAGCCTTTCGTCTCTGATCTGGCTCATAGTACCGGGTTTTATTTGGTAAAATAAAGATATGTCCTATTTGCTTCAAAAAACATTAATATACTGTCTTATATTCGCCTCCGTCAGTTTTTTTATCTGGGCGGCTTCAAGACTTTTCATGGAGGGGTTCGAAGAATACGGTAAAACTTACATGAACAGGGCATCCAAGGCGTTAAGCGAAATGTATATTTTCCAGGATGCCAGGAAAATATTTTTGCTGAACATGGCAATTACCGGTTTTTTCTTTTTTGTGGGCCTTATTGTGTCTAGAAGCTTTTTTGTTGGTCTTTTGTTCGCAGTATTCGGTTTTTTTACTCCCAGGTTTTTCATATCGCATTTGAGAAAAAAACGTTTCAAGCAGTTTGAAGCTCAGTTAGTTGACGGTCTTTTAGTGCTTTCCAATGCGCTTCGTTCAGGAATGAACCTGGTCCAGGCGATTGAGATACTGGAACATGAAATGGAACCGCCGATATCCCAGGAGTTCGGCCTGGTTATACGGGAAAACAGGCTGGGAGTAAATATTCAAGAAGCGCTGGAGAATCTCGCCAAAAGGATTCCCAGCGAGGATCTAAGCCTTCTGGTGACTTCAATCAATATTGTCCATGGAATGGGAGGTAATCTTATGGAAATTTTCGATTCCATGTCGGAAGTAATCAGGGAACGCAATAAGCTGAAAGGGAAAACAGACGCTCTGACCTCCCAGGGAAAACTCCAGGGTATTATAGTCGGGCTCATGCCAACTGTTATCGGGGTAATCATGTATTTTATGGACCCCCCGGCCATGCAACGTATGTTTACATCTGCCATAGGTATTATCAGCATCGGTATAATGTTCGGGTTGCAGATTACCGGTTTTTTTATACTTAAAAAAATTACCACCATAAGGGTTTAGATAGTGATTCTTCTTATATATATTACAAGTGGAGCAGCTGTGACCTTATTGATTTTAGGTATCTACTGGCTGCAACCGGAAAGAATAGAGAAGATGTATTACCAGGGAGATCATTATCAAACAACCCTGATAAGAACGATGCGGCCGCTTATTAAGTTTTTGGCCGGTTTTAACCAGAAACTGAATATTGAAAAGCTTGACAGGAAATTTAAAAAGAAACTGATTATGTCTGGTAATCCCTTTCATTTCATACAGGTTGAATTTCTGGCGGTCAAGCAGATTGCAGCACTCGCAGGTGCTCTTTTAGGAGCTGTTCTTGTTTTTGGTCTTAATATACATCTGATTGCTCCTTTGATTTTTGGTTTAATAGGATATTATCTGCCGAACCTATGGCTGAATGACATGATCAACAGAAGAAAGATTGCCCTTTCACATTCACTTCCGTTTCACATGGATCTTCTGACACTTGCGGTAGAAGCGGGCTTAACTTTCATTCTTGCCATGGATCGAGTCGTTAAGGCAGGAGAAACCGGACCGATGCGTGATGAATTTGAAAAATTTCTTCAGGATTTACGGCTTGGGGTTTCACTCAGAGACGCACTCGAAGGTCTTGCAGAGCGTACGGACCTTTATGAAATCAGGTCATTTACCTCTGCCTTGATACAGGCGGATAAGATGGGTACCCCCCTTGGGGATGTACTTCGGATCCAGTCTGAGATACGTCGCAGGGAAAGATTCCAGAAGGCTGAAAAACTGGCCCAGGAATCACCGGTCAAAATGCTGTTCCCTTTGATCTTATTTATATTCCCGGCAGTCTTTATCATCATTCTGGTACCGATTATGCTAAAGTTTATGGCCGAAGGGATGTAATGTCTGTTTTTTCAGCCGTAAACGTTACAACCGAAAAGAAGCTTGGGAAAAGGATCAGTAAAGCGGTAACATTTTTTCAAAGAACCTGGGGACTTCTGGGGCGAAAAGAATTAAAAAAAGACGAAGGGTTGTACATCCCCAAATGCCGATCCATACATACATTTTTTATGAGATTTACGATAGATGTCGTATTTATTGACGGCGATAACAGGATTACCCGGGTTGTACCATCGCTGGTGCCGTTTCGAATTGCTTTTGGACCTCGAAATACTGCCGGAGTGCTGGAACTTTCGGCAGGCACGTTAAAATATAACCGCTGCGTTGCAGGAGATAAAATTTCCTTTATACTCATAAGGAAGGAGCCATAAAATTATGTCTGCTAGATTTTCAATCGTTATAGTCAAAGGGCCGAGTGTCGGAGAAACTTATTCGTTTGACCAGAGTATTGTCAGTATAGGCCGTACAGCAGCTGAGAATGATCTTGTATTAAATGACCGATCCATCACCGGAAAACATGCCAGGATAACAGTGGAAAGGGGTCGGGTGTATCTTCAGGACCTTAAAAGTACAAACGGAACATATTATAATGGAGCTGCTCTCCAGGTCGGTGAAAAGGTAAGGCTGGAACATCGTGATGAATTCAGCCTTGGAAAGGTCGTGCTGGAATATTTGGAATTAAAAGATGCCGGAACCGATTCAGCCGATCGGGATGTGTCTGCCGATGAAGTTTCAACCCGAGACGGCAAGGAAAAAAAAGCTGCCGCCACTGGTGTGAAATCCTTTTTAAAGAGAAAACCGGTACGAATCAGTCTTATAGTTTTTATAATATTTTTCGCCTTATTGTTAGGGCTTAAAATATTTTCAGAACCGGAAATTATTATTGGACCTCCAAATCTGTCTAAAGAACCTATCTTTCTTCCGGCCCCCGATGTTTACGGGTACACCAAATCTATTCATACACGTCCTCATAAGGCGATTTTTAAATTTACGGCCAGATCAGAAAGGATCGACCTTTTATATGTAGTCGGTGGTATTGATTATGACGGTGAATTAAGCATAATCTTAAACGGAACCAAAATTGCTAACGCTCCCCTGGCTATAAAAAGCTGGTCCGATGAGCAGGTGCTGCACCTGCCAAGAAAACTGCTTGTTAAAAACGGTGCAAATACCCTGGTGTTTAAGCACACAAAAAATCCTCCTGGAAAGGAAAAATGGGCTGTAAAGAATTTGCATATAGAATTTTTAATGCCCAGAAAATGCGATGCGGATGAAGGCAAGCGTCTTTTCAGTATGGGCGAGGAGCTGTTTAATGAAAAAACAGTCAGTGATGTCAACATCTATCTGGCATGCCAGTATTTTAAGGAAGCTGTTTCATTCAGCGAAGAGTGCAGGCCCAGGCCGGAATTTTTAATGAAGGCGGAAAAGCAGCTTGCCAAAGCACAAAAGGAGCTGGAATCAAGATACAAAGATCTTATGTTTGCATTTAAAAAATCTCTTAAACTTAAAAACTATTTTAAAACAAAGGAAGTTTTAGAAGAGATATTACGTCTTATACCGGAAAAAAAGGACCCGAGGCATATTGATGCAAAAGATATTCTCAACAGATTGAACCAGGCACTGAAAGAAGCTAAGTAATATAGTCTAAATTAATACAAAAGTAACTACTCACGTAGTCAGGCTGAAGCTGTTTAGACTGAAGGCTGAAGGGGGCAGAAGAACACGATTGCCGTATTTTCGCGTAAATGTCTAATTCTTGCACCAAACATGGCTTCAAAATGCGCTTTTTCCTAACGGTCTTCAGCCTTCAGTCTATCCACCTGGGTAGTTACCAAAAAAGTATGATTGGAATATAATGAAATGTTAAAATTAATCATTACAGAGCCAGGGCAGAAAGCAAAAGATTTTCAACTGGAATCAAAGGAATATGTTTTGGGCAGCGGTGAAAACTGCGAAATTGTCCTAAAGGATGACAAGGTTTCCGACCGGCATGCAAAATTATACTTTAGAAAAAGAAATTTTATCATAAAAACTCTAAGCCAGGACTCAATTGTCTCTGTGAATGATTTGATAATCGAGACAGATACCGAACTGGTCCAAGGGGATGAGATTAAAATAGGCCGGATAAAAATTGAAATGGAAATTAAAGAATCCGACATTGATATGATGCTGGAAAAAGAAAAGGGCAGCTTAGACGATACATGGGAATCCGACATCAATGAAATGCAGGAAACTATCAAAAGCCTTTCTGAAACACAAGTGCTCGATGCCAGGGAACTGATTATAGCTGATACTCTTTCGGACAAGAAAAGTATAGGTTATCTGACATTGATCAGAATTCAAAATGCATTCAGAAGAAATAGAAGATTGATAATCGGTTGTACCCTGCTTATCTTCATAGCCTACATAGTCTCCGTCATTTCCAGGGAAGGAGAAAATACGTCCAAAGTACCCCAGGATAAAGCAGTGTATCTTGTAAAACCTCCCAGTACTGAAAATGAAGTGGCCGACAAGGCAGCTGCCATTTATTTTAAAACTGCCAGTCAATTTATGGAAAAACATCTCTGGGAAGAAGCTGCTGAAAAATATAAACGGCTGCTTGCCTTTGAGCCTGAACATCCTGAGGCGGATAAACAATTAAAAAAAGCCGAAGAAGAGGTGAGTAACCACGAACTTTTAGAAAAAGGTTTGTCTTTCATTGAAAAAGATCAGCATGAAGAGGGAATAAACCTGCTTTCAAAAATCCCTGAAGACAGCGTCTATTTTATGAGAGCACTGTTTGAAATCACTTTTGCCCAGGATGCTAAATATAAAACCGCTTCAAAAGGGGCCTACAAACCGGCAAGCAGGGCGGATATAATCCGTAAAAAAGCAAAAACCCTGATCAGACAAGCGGTACGCAATTATACTGAGGGTAAAATAAGCCCCGCCATCAGGAAACTGGATGCTGTTTCGGAGCTCGGCTTGAAATCAAACAGCTATTTAACATCAAGAGCCCTGAATCTGGCCAAAACCATGGAGAAAGCCCGTTTATTGTTTAACAAGGGAATGGATGAATATAAAAATCGCCGATTCAAAAATGCTTTTGCAACCTGGGAGAAAGTGATCAGCCTGGACCGAAAAATCGCCGGTGGACGAAGTACCCATTATTCAAACCGGATATATGCTTATTGTGCTGATAAGTATTATAATCGGGCAAAAAAGTACTATTCCCAGGGCAACTATTTAAAAGCAAGTAAAGACTGCGCCAATGCCTTAAAGGGTAATCCGCGGCACAGTGGAGCAAGAGATATAAAAAACAGACTTTCAAAAAGAGCAAAGAAATTGTATCAGGAGGGTTATGTACTTGAATCTATGAGCCCGTTAAAAGCCATCGAAAAATGGAAAGAGTTAGTAAGAACAAGTTTACCTTCAAATGAATATCATAAAAAGGCGAAAGAGCGTATTGCCAAATATGAACAATAAAGAACCGGGAAAAACCCAATGAGCGATCAATTCTCAGTAACTGTAAGAAGCTTTCTTGAACCGATCCTTCAGTATCTTGATGATCCTGAAGTAACGGAGATAATGGTGAACAGTCCGGATGATATCTGGATCGAAAAGTCAGGCAAACTTGAACGCACGGATTCCAGGTTTGAATCCGAAGATGCTTTAAGGAGTGCCATAAACAACATTTCACAATTTGTCAAAAGGCGAATCGACGAGGAAAACCCGACCATGGATGCACGCCTTCCTGATGGTTCGCGTGTCCATGCTATTTTACCGCCCTGTGCCCGTAAGGGACTTTGTCTGGATATAAGAAAGTTTTCAGCCGAAACACTTACCATGGAAAAACTGGTATCGTTCGGCTCCATCACACCGGATGCTGTAGAGTTTATTAAAGCCTGTGTTTACGGCAAGATGAATATTATTGTCTCCGGGGGAACAGGCTCGGGCAAGACCTCGTTGCTTAACGCCATTTCTTCGCTGGTACCCAATGAAGAGCGTATCATTACAATCGAAGACTCGGCCGAGTTGCAGCTTCAGCAAGAACATGTTTTGCCCCTGGAGTCAAAACCACCCGACAAGAAGGGAAAGGGGGCAGTGGATATACGCGAGTTGCTCAAATCATCATTGCGTTTGAGGCCTGACAGAATCATTGTCGGTGAAATACGAGGCGGGGAGGCCCTGGATCTTTTGCAGGCAATGAACACAGGCCATGGCGGGTCCATGTGTACCATACATGCCAATTCGCCGGTTGATTCACTGTCGCGTCTGGAAACCTTATCTTTATTTTCAGGGGTGGAACTTCCGCTTCGAGTTATCCGTGCCCAGGTTACATCAGCCATTCATCTTGTTGTCCAGACCTCCCGTTATCATGACGGGTCCAGGAAGATATCCCATATTTCCGAGGTGCTGTCTTTAGATGAGCATGGAGAATACAGGACTCAGGACATTTTTATTTTTAAACAGACCGATGTCAAGCCCACCGGACGTATTGAAGGATCACTCAAATCCACCGGGATATTGCCGGGTTTTTTGGACGAGATTGAACAGGCAGGATACAACCTCAAAAAAACAATATTCGGAGGAAAAAAGTAGAAAGGTGAAAATAAGCCGCGTATTAACCTTTTCTGGAATAATAATTATATTGCTTTTTTTTTGCGGATGCTCCCATGATGTTTCCTTTTACAGGAAAACAGGGGATGTATATTACAAAAATGGAGCTTATGAAAAAGCGGAAACAGAGTATAAAAAAATCCTAAAGCATTATCCGAAAGACAGAGACGCCCATTTCAAACTGGGTGTTATTTATTACAAAAAAGGGTTAATCGAAAAAAGCCTTTTAGAATTCATGGAAGTAACTTCCATTGACCCGAAATACAGCAAAGCATATTATAATATGGGTACGATATTTTCTTCCAGGGATCCTTATTTTGATGCGCAGAAGGCTACATTTTGTTTTCAAAAGTACCTCGAACTTGAACCGGCGACAAGCCACAGAGAAAAAATAGAACTCTGGCTTGCAAAATATGGAACAAAGTAAATAAGGCACCCGTCTTCGCCTTTGGCTTCGCCGAGGCAGCGCCCGTCTTCGCCTTTGGCTTCGCCGAGGCAGCGCCCGTCTTCGCCTTTGGCTTCGCCGAGGCAGTGCCCGTCTTCGCCTTCGGCTATGCCGAGGCAGGGAAAGGCACAAAGGCAGAAGAATAAAATAGACAGAATTCCTTAACTTTAGTCACTTTAGACACTTTAGTTCACTTTATCACTCTTTGAGATTTACCAGTGTGGCGCCCCAGCCTCCGGCTTCAAGGGAAGCATCCTGAAAGGATTCTACCCTGGGATTATTTTTCAAAAGCTTTTGCACTCTTTTTTTTTGAATTCCCTTTCCCTTTCCATGAATAATACGCATGGAGAATATGCCTGCCTTGATGCACTCGAAAATATAATCTTCCAGCAGGTCAGGCACATCTTTCGGCTTAAATGTGTGCAGGTCAAGGACATCTTCGATAACAATTTTCACAGGTTGCATGAAAAATTTCTCCTTTAAAAACTTGATATACTGCATTTAGTATTGTAACATTTAAGAGCGTCCTTTCCAGTCTTCGCCTTTGGCTACGCCCTGGCAGGCAGGACTTGAAGAGCAGCCCTTCGGGCTTTGATGAGCGGCCTTTGGCCTCGAGGAGCATCTGCCTGTGGCGGATTTAAGGCCTAAAGCGTAGCGCTCTTTAAGCGAAGCGCTCCTCAAACGTAGTGATCTTCAAGCAAAGCGCTTTTTTAGCAAAGCGCTCAAATTTTATGGAAGATATGAATTTTATATATTTTGGACTTCCTGTTTTTGCCTATTTAATGGGTTCCATTCCCTTCGGTCTTGTTTTTACCCGAACATTTACTTCTGTTGATATCAGACAGGAAGGGAGCGGAAATATAGGCGCAACAAATGTAAGACGTATTGCAGGGACATCCATTGGACTTCTTACCCTTGCCGCCGATGTGCTAAAGGGTGTGTTACCGGTCTTTCTCGCAATGTCTATGTCTTATTCCAGCCATCTGGTATATGAAATGTTTACTTGTCTTACAGCACTTTGTGCCTTTTCAGGGCATCTTTATCCTGTCTATATGAAATTTAAAAACGGCGGAAAGGGAGTAGCAACCGCATTGGGGTGCTTTCTTGTACTTTCACCTGTTGCATGTCTGGCTGCTCTTCTGGCATTTCTGCTGGTTGCCCTGTCAAGCAACCATGTATCCGCCGGTTCCCTTTCAGCAGCAGCGGTTATGCCGGTTGCTGTCTGGATAAAAACAAATTCACCGGTTATAACAACATGTGCCGCTGTAATATCAATATTTATTACATACCGTCACAAAGATAATATCAAAAGGCTGCTGGCCGGCACAGAAAATGTGATAAGGAAGCGGAAAAAATAATTTATC
>JAUWOH010000399.1 GCA_030612225.1 Desulfobacteraceae bacterium | reverse complement strand
TTTTTCCACCGGAATCGGTGAATTCTATTGGATAGGATAGGGCAGGGGAGCTTAAGCAAAGAGTGATAAATAAAACTGTAAATAGTAATCTGGCTGATTTGATTAGGAATTGTTTTTTAATATTCATTTCATACCTATTTTATCATTGAAAATATGCAAAAATTACAAGGACATAGCCGTCAAGCTAAAAGATTGTGAACGTCGAACATCGAACGTTAAATGTCGAATTTTGAATAAGATATTCTGCCAATTTATAAGTCGGCGGAGCACTTCGGTCCCTCAGCATAAACTCACCGATTTCATCATTCGATCTGGCTTCGCAAATGCTATGGCAAGAAACGTGTTCAAGGTTCGATGTTTGATGTTCGACGTTCAAAAAACGCTTTGCTCTGCCGTTCTAAATTTTCTTATCATAAACATTTTATTGTTTAGTCTTGTTGCGATTTCTTAAAGTGTAATTATTGCTATTCCGGCACATGAACCATCCGGATAACCTCCCCTGAGTCGCAAATTAATAGTCATACCGCAAGCCTAAGAAAAAACCTCTTCCGGGCATGGGGTAGTCGTTTACATACTCGTAATCTTTATCAAACAAATTTTCGATTTCAGCTTTAAGTGTAAGGTCTCCGAAATTTTCAGTATCTACGATTTTTTTAGAGATAGTAAGGTTGGCAACATTAAAAGACCCTTTTTCTACTACTGGAGCTGTCCAGGTTGGAGGCCCTGCGTTCCTCCAGTCATCAATGTCCTGCTTGCCAACATAGGCAATATTAAGGTTGGCGGAAAGCCCGTTATAATCGGATAATGTAATTCCGTAGGATACGTTCCAATCCGATACGTATTTAAGCTTTTCGTCCGTTTCCTTATCTTCGTATTTGGTGAGACGAACAAAATTGGCATAAGGCTTTAGCTGAAAATCCCAGTCAAAAAGCGTGCCGATATCATATGAAAGTTCGCCTTCGAAACCAGCCATTTCTGCTTTTCCAATGTTATGCCATGTCCTGTCAGGCCACCCGCCGTCATGCTCAATCTTATCTTTGAAATCAGTATGGAAGTAGGTGAAAGAGATATTTAAAGAGGCATAAGAGAAATCCGCCCCCCCTTCATATGTCTTACTTTCTTCAGGATCAAGATTGGGGTTGCCAACATAGTGTGTGCCATAAGCAGTATAATCTCCAGCAAGCTCAATAGCAGACGGCATCCTGAATGCCTCACCATAGTTGGCCCTGATTTTTAAATAGTCTGTGAGAAGGTAGGCAGCGCCGAACTTGGGGGAAAGATTGTCGTCGTCCTCTTTCCCGCCTTCACCTTTTTTTACTTCAACTTCATATTTGTCGTATCTCAGGCCACCGGAAAAAATAAGTCTTTTATCAAGAAGTCTGGTTTTGGCCAGGAGAAAATATGCCGGGTTATTATATTCAGTACTTTTCGGACTATATGTATCATCTTTTGTTTTGTAGTTCATCCAGTCAAAACCGGTGGTTAAAAGCAAATATTCCTGATTTAAAGAGATCTGAGCCTGCGCTCCCTTATGATCTGTAATTACCTCACGCGGAAGACCATCGTCAAAGAAATCAGGGTTGCTCGCTATGGGATCAAACCATTTGTCCTTGTTTTTTCCTTCATAATATTTGGCTTTCCAGGAAAAAAGGCCTTCTGAAGTTTTACCGTTATAGGTAAGGTCTAATGATCGGTTGCTTGAATCTTTATAATCATCAAGGTCATTTTTGTAGAGAGCA
Source organism: Desulfobacteraceae bacterium (assembly GCA_030612225.1). Classification (GTDB taxonomy): domain Bacteria; phylum Desulfobacterota; class Desulfobacteria; order Desulfobacterales; family JAUWMJ01; genus JAUWMJ01. The sequence goes on along the minus strand of JAUWOH010000399.1, from coordinate 1,619 downwards.
TCCGGGGTGCCGATGCGATCGGCATCGAAATTTGTATAAATTAAGCCTACACGATTTCCGGGTAAAAATTCAGCACCAACATTTAAACTGTAGTTGTCTTTCCGGTGATAACCTGTGTTATAGTATATATCGCCCTCAATGTTACCGGCGGTATTATAATCATCCATGCTTGACCTGGTAAAACTGCCGGAAAAGTCAAACATATTAACTTTTCCTGAGAAACCGACACTTTTTTCAAGATAATCGAAGCTTCCAAGCATACCCTCAGCAAAAACCCTTGGTTTACCTTTTCCCTGCTTAGTAATTACATTTACGATACCGCCCATAGCTGCGGAACCGTATTGAACAGAGGCGGGTCCTCTGATTATTTCCACCCTCTCTATGTTTTTAGTCATGATTTTAGATGCATTTCCGGTTGCAATACGGTGGCCATCTAATAAAATTATTACATACCCTTCAAGATCAATACCGTGGGTTTCCGATCTAAATCCCCTTATTCCTACTGGAGTCAGTCCACCAGGGTATTTTTGCGAATGCCCGAGTCCTTTTTGAATCAACAAATCTCCAAGATCCGTTGCCGAGGAATTCTTTATCTCCTCTTCGTCGATTACAGTTATGTTGGATGTGATTTCCTTTTTCTTTTCCTCAACTCTACCTGCAGTAACCACTGTTTCTTCCAGCATTGAAATTGAATTTTTACCTTTTACATCTTCCTGGGCTTGAACAACGCCGGGCAGCATTAAAGCTGTAATAACAATAACACAACAAACAAGCTTTCTCATTTGAATCTCCTTTCCCCCTCGGGATATAAAATTATAATGCGCCCGCCAAAAGACCAAAAAAAATCCCCGAATCGAAATAAATCGATCCGGGGATATCCCTTTTTTATCCTTTAGATCTTACAGGCTTATCTTCTGTCTACGAACAATAAACCTTCAGTTCAGGCAGGTCTTCTGACTTCCTTGCCTTTTTAGCAGCCTTCCCATCCAGGTTTGTCAGAACAGTGGCGAATAATGCTAAAAAGGTTCCCTTTTCTAATGAGACCTTTGCAAAACGGCACTTTTTGCCCGATTTCTTCGTCAGGTTCAAATTTCAATCTTCGAAATATTAAATATATTCCTGTGGTTGAAATTTTCGCCTTCCTTGAACTCGAACAAAAATTACCATTTTTCAAAGGTCTCATAAAGAGAAAAGGGCAGGGTTACAGCGGCGGGCCCGTCCCCGATTTTAACGGGGTTCCCTATTAAGCTATACGAGCACCTGCACTGTGAACAGCCTTTAATAGAACCCAGGATTAAAGTCAACATAAAAAAAGGGTAACCGTTCATAGGTTCAAGGTTCAACGTTCAGGGTTAAGGGCAAAGAAGGTATTGAAGATCTAAATTCCTCGTTGAACATGGTAATTTTCTCAAATAATTGCCAATTGGCTCCAAGTTTTGGATTAGGCCTGTCGAAGATAACGTTTTTCTCAGATCTACACCTTCCGAATGCAGTCCGAGAACGAAAATGGAACCTTGAACCTCTGAACATTTGAACCCGTGAACGCCTACAAAAGAGGTTAGTCTTTATTCTTTCAAACCTGTAATGCCTTCCTGGATTAGAAATTCAATAATTTCACA
>JAUWOH010000169.1 GCA_030612225.1 Desulfobacteraceae bacterium | reverse complement strand
ATATCTTTTTATATCCTCCACTTTCATTTCATCTAGTATAACATCAGCCATGGTAGGTCGCTCTCCGGATCTAAAGGGCTTCCAGTGTTTATTTGTTCCGACCATTTCATCAGCAGATAATCCTGTAAGTTTCTCGCATGCCTTATTCCAGTGGGTAACAATATGATCTTTGTTGATAACAAATGTGGGTATAGTGCTACCCTGGATTATTTGAGCCATGGCTCTCTGGCTTTCAACCAGTTCCCTCCTTATTTTTTGCGAATAGTTGCTCCTTTCTGTGATTATCCTTTCAAAGTGGTCGGAATATCCCTTAAATAACTCTACTATTTTTTCAAAGTCATCTTTACTATTATGTAATCTTCTTATAAAGTTAGTTTTTGCTTCTTCAATTTGGAAGAAATTCCATACCGACACGGCCTCGAAATGATCAATCAAACTCACACCGGGGGGTTTAGTCTTTTTTATCGTCTCCCTGAACTTTTCATCTTTTGTCAACTCCATGATTAAATCAAGGTTTTTAAATTCAAACAGCTCTTTATAATTGTTGGTAGTGTATATCCCCTTTTCTCTTGCATACCTTAACCCTTCGGCACTATCATCTTTATCAGCTACGCCCAGTATATTAGGTCTTTGGCCTTTAAAGTTGTCGCTAAATATAATCTGGAGGATTGCCTTGCAAACCATGCCTCCTCCGACAATAGCGATGTTTGATTCTTCTATAATTTTTCCCATTTTTTGTCCTAAAAGAAAATAAACGTTACAACTATAAAAGTCGGAATTAAAAATACCAGGGAATATTTTAAAATGTAGCCGAAAAAACTTGGCATGGGCGTGCCTGCTTCCTCGGAAATTGATCGTACCATAAAGTTCGGCGCGTTACCGATATAGCTGCAGGCACCGAAGAAAACCGCGCCTGTGGATATTGCCTTAAGGAAAATAGCGTTTTCCGTCATAAGAAGAGGTACGGCCTGAGCTTCCGTCATCCCTGAATAAAAACTTCCAATGGCGGTGTTGAAAAATGTAAGGTAAGTCGGTGCATTGTCCAGAAAAGCGGAAAGCATACCTGTAACCCAGAAATAATGAACCGGCTCCTTTACTGCACTTATCAGGAAGGCAAGTTCTCCCTTGGACCCAGCCTTAAGTATAAGAAGACACGGAATCATGGTAATAAAAATACCTATAAACAGATAAGCAACCTCAACGATCGGAAACCATGTAAAATCGTTATCTTCGCGCAGTATTTTTGACGTGGTCACCAGCGAAAGAATACCCATAACAATAAGGAGACCGTCCCTGACCCAGTCCTGCACTGCTCTGTGAATGCCCAGTGTGTTGATCTCTCCCCAGTCCACCATCCCGCTCATGAGTACAGATCCGATAATACCTGCAATAAAAAGAAAATTATGTATTCCTTCTAATTTCAGCGGCTCTTTGGCCTCATTTTCAGGGACTGTCGCCCCTTCTTTTTTATAATGGTATGAATCGAGGAAAAAGTAAATTACCAGAAGAATCCCAACTGTTAAAAGCATATGCGGCATTATATTAAAGGTCCAGAAAAAGGTGACTCCATGGAGAAATCCCAGAAAGAGCGGTGGATCACCCAGCGGAGTTAAAGAGCCTCCGACATTTGCAACCAGAAAGATGAAAAAAACCACCATGAATGTTCTGTTTTTCCTGTAATCATTAGCTCTCAAAAATGGACGTATTAAAAGCATGGCAGCTCCGGTGGTACCCATCCATGAAGCCAGTATTGTACCAATAATCAAAATTACCGTATTTACTATGGGCGTGCCCCGCAAAGAGCCCCGCAGCAGTATTCCACCTGAAACGGTATAAAGGGCCCAAAGCAGGATAATAAATGGAACATAGTCGGCAAGGACAATATGAAGAATTTCATGCAGAGCAACCCCTTTAAATGCAAACAAAAAAGGTATCCCTAAAGAGGCAGCCCAGAAAGCAGAAATTTTGCCAAAATGATGGTGCCATAAATTCGGAGCAACAAGGGGAAAGAGAGCTATGGAAAGAAGCATACATGCAAAAGGAATGCAGCTCCATAGCGGCAAAATTTCTCCTAAATTTGCATGGCCATGGCCTCCACCTGCTGCCTCATGTGTTTTTGCGCCGTGAAGAACTTCTTCTTTACCTGTTTTCGCGGCAGTATGCTGTTGATCATGGACTATAGCAGCGTTTCCTGAGGCATGTGTTGGAACATTATCCTGGCTGGAAGCAAAAACCAAACCTGAAAAAATAAAAAGGCCAAGTAAGCCGGGTAAGAAGATTGCTGTAGTCGATTTTCTGAATATCATTTATCAATTACCTCCTGCTGCATCTGTTCCAAGTAAACTTCAATATCAAAGAAAAATTAGTAATATCAAATAGAAAGAAAATAGCAACTATTATTTTAACTGTCAGGGATTGCGTGTGAACTTAAATTTACTATAGCTGATGGCTATGTTAAACAGCTACTAGAAATATATATTTTGCACTGCAATATAAACAATGCATTAAGCTTTAATTTGTCCTGCCTGTGCCACAATACCTGTTTGGCCGTTAATTTTATTAAAGCATTGCTAACTTAGTAATATAATAGAAAATAGCATTTAGTGTAACATGAGAATGATAATGTTGCTATTATGGCATGGTTGTTGCTTATTTACAATAACTCCAGCCCTAAGTTCCATCTTACTCCATCTGTACCTTATAAAAAGCCCTCGCTGATAAATATCAGTGAGGGCTTTTTATTTCTGCAATCTTTATTAATTTGTAAAAAGCCATTTCAACACGCAAATACCTGCCGCAGTTTATCCCACATGTATTACAGAGTGAATATGACTGGTTGGTCATGTGCCATTTTTTGCCGGGCTGGCTTCCGGTCGCGAAGAAAAGTCGCAGCAATATGCTGCTTCCAAAAAAAATAAAGTAAAAATGTCGTTGTAGTATAATTAAAGCTGCATAATTTGTGCCATATTAAGAATGAACGTAGGCAGAAAGGACATTGAAAAGATAAAAATTTGAAGAAAGATTGAGCATGGTAATAAGTTAGTGCAATTTGTCGGCCAATATGATATATATTTTTTAAACGCAAGTTTCCCACTTTGTCTTACCCGGCACTCATATGCCTGAGGGCCGGATTAACTGCATCTTTAGTAAATTGTTTGGAGTCAAAAGAGCATGCCCATTTCCAGTCCGCAGCAACTGCTTAACAAAATACCTTTATTTAATTCATTAAGCGATTCGGATCTTGAAAGTTTATCAGAATGTGTTCGCCTCCAGTCTTTAAAAAAAGGACAAACGCTTTTCCGAAAAGGGGACGAAGGTTCGTCTCTTTATATAATAAAGCAAGGTACTATTAAAATTGTGCTTCCCTCCAGATTGGGCGATGAAGTCATAGTAACTATTTTTTCCGAAGGCGATTTTTTTGGTGAGATGGCTCTTTTTGACGGAAAACCAAGATCGGCAGACGCTTTAGCCATGGAATCAACAAAAATTTATATACTCAGTAGAAAAGATTTTCTCTTATTTCTACATTCTAATATTAACGCAATGGAATCAATACTTTCCCAGCTTACAAAGCGGCTGCGCGATACAGATGATTTTCTGGAAGGCACCTGCTTTCTAAATGTTTCGGCCAGACTGGCAAAGAAACTCCTGGATCTTGCAGGGTCATATGGCCGACAAGATGCCGACAGCGTTTATATTGATTTAGATCTGACGCAGAAAGAGCTTGGTGACATGATAGGTTCAACAAGGGAAAGTATTAACAAGGAGCTTAAAATCCTACGAGATAAGGGATTGATAACTATGCAGGAAAACAAAATTCAAATAATTGATATGGCGCGATTAAAGCGAAGAGCGTATTAGCCGTATTTTCAAAACCGGAGCCGAAACCATGGCAGATTTTTTATGGAAAAGTTATTTTAAACGAACTACTGAAGAAAAAAAAATAAGTGCAATCTTAAAAGAGAATATTTTATTTGCCGATCTTAGTTCCAAACAGCTCAAGTTTGTTACTAACATTGTTCACCTTCGCAAATATCGAACCGGTGAAGTTATCTTTTGCCAGGGTGAGGTCGGTGTCGGGATGTATATTATTGCAAGCGGACATGTAAATATTACAGTAGAAGAAACTCGTACGGATAAAAATAAAAGTCCACACGGAATTATCATCACAAAGCTTGTATCAGGCGATTTTTTTGGTGAACTTTCCCTGGTTGAGGAGAACGGAAGACGCAGCGCAACGGCGGTTGCAGAAGAAGATACATCCCTTATCGGCTTTTTTAAGCCCGATTTACTTGAAATTCTGGAAAGAAGGCCCGGTATAGGCGTAAAAATTGCTCTTCACCTGGGTGAAGTGATAGGCAGGCGTTTAAAAGAAACAACTGACAGGGTATCGATATTGGAAGAACAACTTACACTACTTCAGTCAGAAAGCAGCACTTGAATAATATGAAAAGCTTAACAAGGGAGCGGTTAATCAAATCCTTCGCAGTTGTCGGCATACTAATGCTGTGCACAGTTGTTGTTTTCAAGGCAGAAAACATACTGGTTTCATTTGTGCTCGGATTTGTTATTTATTATCTTCTTGCACCTGTTGTAAATGCTATTGAAAGAACCGGAGTATCAAGAAGGATCGGAGTTACTGGTTTGTTCATCTTGATAACTGTTGTTGCGGGGTTCGGTATTTATATTTTACTTCCTGCAACTGCCGGTCAGCTGTCAGCCTTTAAGAATGAACTGCCAAAGTTTATAGAAGGTACGACAAATCTTCTGGCCATCTCAGAACAGAAGCTCAATTCTTTTTTATTTAATATGTACAAAATCGATATCAGCAAGAGCCTGGGAGGAACATTAATAATATTTTTTAAAGGACTATTTGACAATTTACCTAATATCATTTCATCGTCATTAGCGGTTATAATCCTTGCCCCTTTTTTTGCATTTTTCATGCTTCTTGACGGCCAGGCCGTTTCCAAGAAACTTTTAGCTCTGGTTCCTAATAATTTTTTTGAACTTGCGCTCAATCTGCAATACCGGATTAACGTTCAACTTGGCGATTTTATACGTGCAAGACTCCTTGAAGCCGGGATAGTCGGGTTTTGTGTCTGGCTTGGACTGGCTACTGTCGGTTTTCCGTATGCAGTTCTCCTTGCTGTTTTTGCAGGGCTGTCAAATTTAATTCCCTATATAGGGCCGGTAGCAGGGGCTATACCTGCTGTGCTGATTGCGCTGGTAAACTCGGTGCCTGGCCTTGAGTTTTTAATAGTAATCGCTATTTATATCGTTGCCCAGCTCATAGACAATTTTTTAATTATTCCTCTGGTTGTGGCAAAAATTGTTAACCTTCACCCGGTTACTGTCGTCATTGTAATCATCATAGGTGCTCAGATAGGCGGGATCTTAGGAATGATAATTTCCATTCCTGTAGCATGCATACTTAAACTGACAACAACTACAGTTTACAGTCATCTTGTTGAATTTCACGGTTAACGGTGTTTTATATTTTCCCGGATACTGCCTTGCATCGGGATGGCTGATAATTCCAAAGATTCTTCTCCGGTTAATTTCTTTTTTATTATAAACTGTCGAGCCAATTTCAAAACGCCCCATTTCGAAGTCTGCGCTTATCTGTCTCTCGCCGCCTGCGGGACGTTAGGTGGCACATCACGCCACAGGCGTGGCTCAAATTTTGGCACGCAGTGAAGCACTATCGCTATCCTCGAAATATTAAAGAAACAAATGTCCCGCCGGATGAAAAGCCGTTGAGCATGCCGTAATTAATTTGGGCATCTTTCTTCTTATTTAATACGAACCGAAGGGGTTTTATCGGATTTTTTAGTCCCAATGTGGGAGGTATGACTTTTTCTTTAATCGATATCGCCATGGCTGCCGTTCTTATCCCTCCTGAAGAGAAACTTTCGCCGACGGCCCCTTTGATGGAAGAGATAAATGGTCTTTTCCCTTCTGTAGGGAATATACTGGATAGGGCCTCAGCTTCGAGAATGTCCAGTTTCTTTCCACCGTTGGCGGAGGCGGAAATGTAATCGATTTCATTGGGGCCAATTCCTGCGGATTCAAGAGCCTTTATAATTGCAAGGACAGGCCCTTTCGGATTTGAAGGCCAGTCCGTGGGTGGGGAAGGATAGGCGCTCATGCCCCATCCTACGATTTCACAATACGGGGTGGCTCCCCTGGCTTCGGCGTGCTTCATGTCTTCTATGCATAAGATTCCAGATCCCTCTCCGGCTACGAAGCCGTTTCTCATGGTGTCAAAGGGACGTGCTTCCTCTGGTCCTTCGTTTACAGGGGAGAGAGCCCTAAACCTGCTTAAAACTTCAAAAAAGAATTCTGAAATGATTTCAACACCCCCGGTAAGCATGACATTCGCACTGCCACGTTTTATCTCTGCAGCAGCATAAGCAATGGCGGTCTCAGCCGAAGCTTCGTGATGATTCACTGTAGAGTTTATGCCCCTGAATTTAAGCTCTATGGATGTATGCCCAGCAGGGGCGTTCATTACTGAGTTAGGAACCAGAATGGGGCTGACCATCCTTGGGCCTTCATCAAAAAGTATTCCGGCGAACTGAACCGAAACGTCAGTGCTTCCGTAGGCTGTTCCTAGAATAATTCCCATCCGGTCCCTGTCAATGGAGTCCATGTTAACTCCGGCATCGTCTATGGCCATTCGCGATGAAGCTGCTGCCATGCGGGAAAGGCG
>JAUWOH010000495.1 GCA_030612225.1 Desulfobacteraceae bacterium | reverse complement strand
CCTTCCAGACCGGCTTTCGTTTATTCAAAAAAGCATCTATCCCTTCTTTGGCATCTTCGGTTACACAAAGAGACGCAAACATTTCATTGGAATATTGCAGTGCTTTATCAAACTCCATATCTGCTGTCTGATAAAACGTTTGTTTTCCCATCTGAAGGGCAAGGGGGCTTTTTTGGGCAAGTTTGTTTGCAAGAGCCATTGTAGCTTTCTCAAGTTGATCAGCAGGTACAACTTTATTCACAAGACCCCATTTTTCTGCATCATCTGAATTTATCAGATCTCCTGTAAGGAGCATTTCAAGAGCCCGCTTCCTGCCGAGAGATCTGGAAAGCGGAATTGCCGGTCCCATGCAAAACAGTCCGACGCTAATTGCTGTTGTTCCTATTTTTGTGCCTTCGGTAATAACAGCAAGATCGCAGGCTGCGATAACACCGGCACCATTTGCTACAGCAAATCCGTGGGCAGATGCAATTACCGGTTTTTTCATGTTTGCAATTACAGAGGCCATTTGCTCCATTAGTCCCACCCAATGTTTGTATTCCAGATGGGATTTTCCAAAAAATTCAGATACATCTATGCCTGCACAAAAAGCTTTTCCAGCGCCTTTAATTATAAGTACCCTGATATTTTCATCGTTATCGAGCTGAGTTAATGCCTGATTCAGTTCAATTGCCATTTCCGAACTGAATGTGTTTAATTCATCAGGACGATTAAGCGTGATGATTCCGATGTGATTTTCCTGGTTGATAAGAATTGTATTGTAGGACATGTAAGACCTCCTTATAGACGTTTAGTTAATACATTTCAAAAAATTGTTACTGTTATCAGCCAGCACACTGTTTTTACATTGAAAGATGATGTTACGAGTTACGGGTTGCGAGTTATAAAAAAGGAAAAACCCGCTGTTAAATCCAGTATCCAGCATCTTTAAGCACTTTTCAAGCATGTATGACTGAGAGTTTATAATGCATATTATAGTCGTGATGGAGTGGTTGCAAGTATAATATGGGGTTTATATTAATTTCTTGACAACGTACATAAGAGTATTTATTTTATAGGTTCTGAGCATATTCTCATAAAGGAATTTTTACATGGTTCGTCCTCATAAAAACCGGATGGTGGCTTTTAACCCTGATATCAGCTATTTCAAGCCAAGGGGCATACCTTTGCTCGATCTGGAAGAGGTTCAGATAACAATAGATGAGTACGAAGCCCTGCGGCTTTCAGACCTTATGGACATGTCCTATGAAGAGGCGGCCAATAACATGGAGGTGTCACGGGCTACGTTTGGAAGGATAGTCCGGAGAGCAAGAAAAACAGTGGCAGATGCTTTGATTAACGGCAAAGCGATTATTATTCAAGGCGGAAGTTACAGGATAATTGATAGAAATCGAATCTTCATATGCAATAAATGCCACAATAAATGGGAGGAGCCACGCGGGACAGGAAGGCCTGAAAATTGTCCTTTGTGCAAGCATAAGAATTTTTACCGTTTTGTTAAGAAAAAATCGAATTTACCACGGAGGATGCGGAGTACACAAAGATAACCGGTTAATAAAAAAATATTCTCTGTGTTCTATGTGTTCTCAGTGATGAAAATAACTTTTTAAGAATTTATCACTTTATACAGGAGGTTGAAAAATGAGAATTGCTGTAACATCAACAGGTAAAGACCTGGATTCAAATATGGATCCTCGTTTTGGAAGGGCGGCGTATTTTATTATTGTTAATCCTGAAACAATGGAGTATGAGACGGTTGAAAACAGCCAGAATCTCAATCTTCCCCAGGGTGCCGGGATACAGGCAGGCAAAACAGTGGTCGATAATAATGTAGATGTGCTTATTACAGGCAACTGTGGGCCAAAGGCG
>JAUWOH010000357.1 GCA_030612225.1 Desulfobacteraceae bacterium | reverse complement strand
GGGTTTGTGTTTGAGCCAATCGTGGTTCAGGTCTGCCCGGATCCCGAGATAGCAGCAAAAAAGGGCAAATACCGCATATTAGATGGTGTTCACCGGTGGAGTGCTTATAAAAAGACGGGTGTCACTCAAATCGATGTTGTTATCAAAACCTTAAATAATATTGAACCTATCTTGTATGCGGCAAAAATGGCAATAGGGCCAAGGCAGCTTACTGAAGCTGAAACAAGGAATACTGCCCGACGTGCTTTTCAAACCAATTCCCGATTAACGGCTTCTGAAATAGGCAGGGCCATTGGGAGATCAAGGCAGGCAGTTGACGCATATATTGCAGATTTAAGGGCCACGGCTCTTTTTGAGCTTGATCTTAAAATTTTCCGGTTAAATCAGCTGGGTATTCCTCAGGACAGGATTGCAAAAAGACTGGGGGTGCCCCAGCAGACGATATCACGCTATTTACTCAAAATGCCAGGATTGGCAAAATGGGTAAATAGCGATTTATTGAAAGGTTTTACTGTCCCACAGGTTGCGCAAAAGCACGGCTGGCCTGAACCCCTGGTTTGGTCACAGGCTCTGGTAAATAAGGATGATTTTAGTCGATTTAAGGCACTTCAATGGGGAATTAGGACATGGGATGTCTGGAATTTCATGGATTGCGATAACCGGTTTGGCGATGAATGGCCTGGACGGATTCCGGCTCAACTGGTGGCGCATATCCTGTATTTTTTTTCAGAGCCCAATGATCTGGTTTTTGATCCCATGGCCGGAGGCGGGGTGTGTGCTGATACCTGCCTTGCCATGGGCAGGAGATGCTGGAGCCTGGACATGGATGACAGGCCTGATACAAGGCCGGAGATTGAACCCTATTTCTGGGATCTGGAGAAGGAATGGGAAAACCTGCCATTTTTTAATGCCAAAGAAAAGCCCGTTCTGATAATTTGCGATCCTCCCTATTTTGATAAAAAAGCTGGTGATTATGCAAAAGAGAGCATTTCCGGGCTTTCAAAAACAGATTACCTCATCTTTTTAGAGCGCTTTTTTCTTTTTTTAAAAAAGACAGCCAGAAAAGATGCCTGGCTTGCTTTTATTAACGCAGACTGGCGGGATTTTCAGAATTGCCCTGCCAGAAAAGAGGATCCAAAGCAGGCTATTTTACTGGTAGATTATTATGAGATGTTTAAAAAGACAGGCTGGTCTCTTACCCATATCATCCAGGCGCCCATGTCTTCGGAGCGTTTTAACGCCGGGGTTGTGTCTGCCATGCAGAAAAAAAAGATCCTTGGGGTCACCAGCCGGTATGTGATGCTGTTGAGGTAGATAACGGCAGGGGTCAGGGGAAAAGACAGGGATCAGGGGGCAGTGGTCAGTGGTCAGGAAAGACATTATAAAAGGGGGGCAGGCTTTCCTTATTGGCGGTATTGGGGCCGCACGCCCCGGTGAAACAACACCGACAAAGGTTTCACTGGGCAGGCAAAGGCGATCCGGAGATGGTCTCACGCAAAGACGCAAAATAATATTCAAAATTCAAAAATCAAAACTCTCCGGCGAGGGTGGTTGGGGGGGACTTCCAGAAGTCAGTGGTCAGGAAAAGACAGAGGTCAGAGGTCGGAGGACGAAAAGACAGATATCAGAAATCAGATGTCAGTGCTGATTTTTTTGTTAAATGGCTCTTTTTGAATCTTTTAAGATCCATCACTTCGAATGTATATGCTCTGCCTACTTTATAGGCCGATATTCTACCTGTTTTGATCCATCTCCTGAGAGTTACAGATGATACACCGAGATATTCTGATGCCTGTTTCAGGTTAAATGGTTTGCTTGCAATTTCATTCTGCCATTCTTTTATGTCCAGAATCTCAGCGAGATCATAATTAGCGCCTTTTATCCCAAATTCTATAATATGGCGAGCAACTTTTTCTCTTTCCTTCACGGGAAGAAGGTATATTTCTTTTATGACTTTTGCTGCTGTTGGCATTTTAACCTCCAATTTCTTTTAAGTACTTTTTCAGGCTCTTATAAAAGTTTTCATGTGGACCAATCTGATAAAATATAAGGGAATCGCTTTCAACCTTATAAGCCATCAGTATCAATTGATGGCTTATTGTAAACTTGTGTATTCTGAAACCGTTCAAATCGCCTTTCTTAAGTTCACCGATCTCGATATCGGACAGAACATCTTCCACCGCATCTAAGATAACTTGCTGAAGGTGTCGTGGAAGCTTTTTTTACATACTTTTTGAAGCGCGGCATCTGAAGAACTTTCATAAAAATTATCTATCATAAGTTATCATATATTGTCAATGATTAAATAACTGAATGGAAAAGCTGGGAGGGTCAACCTGGGGGTCAGGCTTTCCTTATTGTCGTTATTGGGGTCTGGGTACACGATCCCGATTTGATGAGACTAAATCGGGTCATGTCCCCGCAGGCTTCGTGAAGCAAAGGCGCTAAGGAAAAGACAGTGGTCAGGGGTCAGGGAAGACGGAGACGGGAAAAGTCAGAGGTCGGAGGTCGGATGTTGGAGGTCAGATGAACTGATCGAGGCGATTTATGGGTGACCGATAGTGTCGCTGGATCATTGTCGCCAACATGGTATTTGCCTCTTTAAGAGGAAAGGCGTTATGGCGTACCAAAGCAATCAAAATACCCAGAGTGCCGGAAAGGGGTACTTTCCTCTTTTCAGCCAGTCGGCGAGCCGCCAGGTCATCAGTGACAAGAGTCATCCGCCGCGATATCGTGTATCGAGCAAGTCGAGTCTGCCTGTAGAGGCAAAGTTGGATAGCGCCGTGGTATCAAAGATGTAATCACGCATTGGCCGCATCCTGAAGTAGCTCGTCAGCCGTACGTGGCCCCATATGAATCTCGGCTCCGTTCTCTTGAAGGATATCTTTCATTTCCTCGTGCGAGAAGCCCATTATTTCTGCTGCCTTGCCCAAGCTGATCTCACCGGCGGTGTAAGCACTGATAACCATTTGCCGCCTGATCTCTGGCCGTGATTGAAACAGAGCGCGCAGAGCGCTACGCAAGACTGCGTGTTCATCAGGAAATAATTTGGCCTTAACTAGCTGGCTGATTTCCCAGTGGATCGTATTGATTTCGCTCATGTCTGGTTCCTCCACATTATTCTTTTAAACCCGATATTTTATTATTCCAAAATTTCAATTTATAGAATACAAGAGAGGAAGTTTAATTGCAACACTATCTTCTATTTTCTACTTAATTTACGGATATGAAGCAAATTTTGCAAAATTTAAAAAATGGAAACACAGAACTTGGGAGTACACTTGGGGACGCCCTTTAGTTTCCAGTTTCGCAATTATAAAACAAAGGGGGGGCAGGGCTACACTTTTGACAAATGAAGGAATAATTCAGGGATTGAGGCCCTAGTGGAATTTCCCGGGGGGAGCCCTATTCCACGGGGTAAAGATTCAGGGATTAAGGGATTGTGAATTTGGCCACCAAACTCCGCTTTGCGAGCTAGGCACGGCAGACAGACGCACACAGACTGACCCCAGTACGATCTTCCGGACCTACGGGGCAGGCACAGACTTTTCCCCTGCGGACGTTGCTGACTTTTTTGCTTATTGGTGGATATGGGCAATAATAAAAAGATATACCCTTTGAGCCTCTTGCAGAAACATCCATCTGCATTAGGAATAATTTTTGCATTCGCCTTCTTTGCCCTTATTTAGAGCTCTTCCGGCAGTTATTTCTTCATTCCACTAAGTTTTGCCGTTTTCAGCGCATACTTATCCCTTAACC
>JAUWOH010000101.1 GCA_030612225.1 Desulfobacteraceae bacterium | reverse complement strand
CAGGTTGGTGAATTTTCTTTCATTCTATCCAGAACCGGTGTTGAACATGGTCTGCTTGCCGGAAATATTTATCAGATGTTTCTGGCTTTCTCTGTACTTAGCATGGCGGCGACACCATTCATTATAAAACTGGCGCCACGCGCAGCCGATATTATCCTGCGGTTGCCGCTGCCAAAAAGGTTAATATCGGGTTTTTATCCTGTTCCAGAGATAAAGGTTAAGAGGAAGAAAGACCACCTTATTATAATCGGCTTCGGAGTGAATGGTAGAAATGTAGCACGAGCCGCACGGTTATCAGGTATCCCCTATGCAGTCATTGAAATGAACCCCAAAACAGTGAGGAACGAACAAGCAAAGGGGGAACCGATTTATTATGGCGATTCAACACAGGAGGTTATACTTCAGCACGCAAATATTAAAGATGCGAGAATTGTTGTAACTGCAATTAATGATCCTGCGGCTACCCGTAGAATTACCGAAATCATTCGTAGACTTAATCAAAAGGTTCATTTGATTGTACGTACCCGTTATTTCCAAGAGATGAAGCATTTGTATAAATTAGGAGCTGACGAGGTCATCCCGGAGGAGTTTGAGACATCAGTGGAGATTTTCACCCGGGTTTTGGCTAAATATCTTATACCAAAAGATGAAATCGAAGCGTTGGTCGCTGAAATACGATCAGATGGTTACGAAATGCTTCGAAGTCTTTACAAAGAGTCGTCATCTTTTTCCGATTTAGACCTTCAGCTTCCCGATGTTGAAATCAGTTCGTTGAGGGTTGCTGAAAGATCACTTTTAGTTGGGAAAAGTTTAGCTGAAATTGGGATGAGAAAAAAATATGGAGTTACGGTATTGGCAATACGCCGAAACTCACAAATATTATCCAATCCAAACGTAAACATGCCATTTTGTGCTGACGATGTACTTTTTGTCCTTGGACCACCGGATAAGGTCGTCGAGGTCGCCGGTTTGTCCCAAAATCCGGAAGAAGGGAATGCAAGTTTATCCGGTTAAAATTTTCGCCTTTCCCTGCTCAAAGTCCGGGATCTTCGACTTGACCTTGGACAGATAAGCGCAGACTTCGAAATTGAACATTTTGAAATTGGCTCTACAAACAAAATGAAAGAAAACCAGGAAAATCAAATGAGACAGGAAATCAAGTATCAGCTAGCGGGTTGGATACTTTTTATAATATGTGCCATTTTCTTCGTCGCATCAGGCTTGAAAAATCATGATATCTTGACATTAATAGGCGGTGTCATCTTCTTAATTGCCTGTATAGTTTTTCTTATACCGCTGGTTAGGTCAAATAAAAAAGCGGAGAATGATACAAAAATCATATAACAAAGCTAAATCCGAATCTTTGCAATTCGATATTGTTACCCAGTGGATGCTCGGGAAACAGTTTGTTTTTTGCATTTTGTGTTTTTACCCAGGCTATAATGAAAGCGAGGAAAAAATATGCCGATATTAAATCTCGACGACATTGATCTGTACTATGAGGTTATTGGGGAGGGGGATCCCTTGTTATTAGTCCACGGGTTAGGGTCCAGCAGCCGGGACTGGGAAAAGCAAATTGGATACTTTGCCAATCGCTACAGGGTGATCGTTTTCGATGTGCGCGGTCATGGAAAATCTGGCAAGCCTCCTGGTCCGTACAGCATACCGCTTTTTGCTACGGATACAGCAAAGATGTTGAAGGCGCTTGAGGTTGGTCCGGCACACGTAGTGGGAATCTCGATGGGAGGGATGATTGCCTTCCAGTTGGCGGTAAACCAGCCTATGATGGTGAGGAGTTTGGTGATCGTCAACAGCAGCCCGGAGTTTATGGTTCGGACGTTCAAAGAACGGATGCATGTGTGGCAACGATTCTTGATTGTGCGGCTGTTGGGGATGCGGAAGATGGGAAGGGTGTTGAGCAAGAGGCTTTTTCCCAAGGCGGAGCATGAGGACTTGAGGACTATGTTTGTGGAGCGCTGGGCAGAAAATGACGCGCGGGCGTACCGAGACGCTATGCGCGCAATAGTCGGCTGGAGTGTCGCGGACAAAATTGAGGACATACCCTGTTCGACGCTGGTGATAGCGTCTGAGGAGGATTACACACCGGTAGAGGTGAAGAAGGCGTATGTTAAGCGGATGGCAAGGGCGGAGTTGGTGGTAATCGAGGACGCAAGGCATGCATTGCCTGTGGAAAAACCAGAGGAATTCAACGCAGCGGTAGAAGCATTTCTTGTGGAGCAAGCTTGATGGCGTCGTAAAAAGTCTCATCTACCGCGTTGTAGCGGTTTTTTATCCCGCTGATTTTTAGCGGGGGTATATGATTTTACTTAGCCATCCGGCGTTTATTCAAAGACTTTTTACGAGACCGACAAGCTTGAAGAGGATGTAGTTGTTTGAAGCTTGGTTAAAGCAAAAGCAGCCCACTTAACCATGCATCCGATCAGGCTACGCCCGCCCAAATCGGCGGCCTCACGCACCTTCAGCAAACTTTCTATCTATAGATGGATAGTAATACCATCAACGATTTATCCGCTTATGGCAAGAGCATGAAACATCAGTGTCGCACTATCGAGACATAAAGATAGAAAAGGCCCGATGGTAGATAACCATATAAAGTTAGGCTTAAAAAACTTTATCGGTCTTGACAGAGGAAGTGCCGATATTATTAATTTGATTTAATTCTTTCTGGTTGCCTGGGTTTCCCAGTCTGCAATCTCGGTTGTTTCGTAAATTTCTTCCCAACCTGTAATCATTCCAGTAATATGGCTGAAAAGAGAATGGCCAGTGGTTGTCATATAAAGGTGGACTACCAGGAAATTTAAAAGAAAGAGCGCAATCAACGTGTGTATGACAGCTAAAATCGACAGGGGCAGGATTCCCAGCATATCATTATACAGGTAGTATAAAAGCCCTGTAACCATTTGTACCGGGAGCAGCATGGCTGAAATGCCCAGATAGGCCAATCGTTGCAACGGGTTGTGCTTAGCACCTTTCGATTTTTGAATCGGGTGAGGTTTGCCTTGAAAAATACCCCAGGAATAGTAGAGGATAACTGAAAAGAGTTTTTTCGTTGTTGGAATATACTGCTTCCATTCCCCTGTTGTAAACAACCAGAACACAAAAAAGGCAAATAGAATCAACCAGGACAGACCAATAAAATTATGGATGTTGACAGCCGTCTGAAAGCCAAACAGTTTGTATGTTCCATGAATTTCAAGCCCGGTGACGATTAGACAGATGATCATAAACGACTGGAGCCAGTGCCAGAAACGTTCATATCTTGTGTAAAGATAAATTTTTATTATTTTTTTATCTTTCATTTAATTCTCCTTGCCGTTTCGTGTAAAGAACCGTCCGATACCATGGAGAAATACACCAGCCAGGGCACCAAAGACCGAGAGCCATCCGATGATATCAATCAGGTTTGATTTGTCTCTTCCGGGCAGATACAATCCTGTAATACTGGCAAGCCTGGAGTTTTCCCTGATATGACATTCCGTACAGTTCAAAGCATTCTCCTTGGGTGCAACCATGTGGGTGATGGGAAATGCATAAGTTGTTTCCACGTAGTCGAATTCTCCTGAATAGGGGATACCAAGCGTTTTATTGCCGTATTCAATGGCATCATTCATATCAAAGGTTGTCCAGAAACCGCGTTTCCCTGAAAGCATGGGTGCTAGAAGTTTTTTATGAATTTTATCATAGGGTTGCTTTCCTCGGTGAATTTTAAACGGGAAGATGCGGGCTTCCGGATCAGTTTTGTCGCCAACCGGATGGCTGACCTTTACAATCTGCGCAGGGTCAATTATATCATCTGCAGTTGTACTGGTCTGAGAACCATTGGACCAGAAATATTCAGGTATTACATTCTTTTCCCATCTGAATTCCCCTTTGATGGATTTGTAAACCGGTTTGCCAAAGGGGCCTTTTACAACATAGGGTTTGCCGTCTTTCATCTTTCCGGCCTTGGTCCAGTCCCACCACATCTTTGTGGGATTTACTCTCGCGTATTTCGGAATATGACATGCCTGGCAGGAAACCACATCCGTATGATCGTTCATTTTTGAATCATTTTTATGGGGTTCACTGCTGTGACAGGAAACACAGGTGATTTTAGGAGCCAGATCGTCTTCAATCAGGCTTTTTCGCGTTTCAACAGCAGGATTTGTATAGATCCTGCCGGCAATGTGGTGATCAACCGTGGTGTGACATCGGGTACAGGAAAAGTTTTTACCGTCAATACCCATATGCACATCCAGCATCCGGTTCGGCTTTGTTAAAGATGTGTCAAGATCACCGTGTTTCACGCCATCGCCGCCGCCGCCTTTAAAATGACATTCACCGCAATTTTTTCTTGTTGGAAACGTTACTTTGGTGATCGCCTGTTTGATTTCCTGCTGGATATCTTTTACCATCTCATTGGTTTCAGGGTCGTTATCTTCTGAAAATGCTTTAATGTCTCCAAAGGCTTCATTAAAATTAAATCCCGATGAATTATGGCATTTCAGACAATTGACTTCGCCTTTCACCCCTTTTTTATTCCAGCTGACATGGCATTTCAGGCAGCCTTTATCTTCCATGGCATTTCCTGAAATACAAAAATTATTCACCGAATAACCAGCCTTGCCGTATCGAATATCGCTCTTGTC
The DNA here is from genome assembly GCA_030612225.1 of Desulfobacteraceae bacterium. Lineage (GTDB taxonomy): Bacteria > Desulfobacterota > Desulfobacteria > Desulfobacterales > JAUWMJ01 > JAUWMJ01. The sequence goes on along the minus strand of JAUWOH010000101.1, from coordinate 4,795 downwards.
CCCTGAAGCAAGCCAGGTCCAGTGAATTGTTTTATGGAACTGGGTCGCAGCTTCGGAATGGCAGGATAAACATGCTCCGGTGATTTCTTCTCCTGAGGTGAAGTCTTTGTTTAAAGCCTCAACTTTTGTATGGTCTATCGTACTCCACCGTTTACTGTCTTTAACTGCCTGTTTGGCCAGTTTCCGCCCCAAAGCTTCTTCGCCGTTTTCCAGTGTCGATGCAAAGGCAGCCTGAAAGGAGCAAAAGAAAGCTGTCACAGCAATCACTGTAAGACAGCACTTTAAAAAATACCGCGGTGTCATGGGCATCTCCATGGGTTTATTAAAAATACGTAACTACTTCGGCTGTCAGGTTCACAGTTCAGGGTTGTTTTGCCTGCGGCGGCGTCGCATTTTTCATATTGCTTGCCATTGATGATGGACCTATGAACCGCAGCAGTTACGCGCAATGTGCCACCCCTCGATATCTCCAAACCGTGCAGTTTTCATCAATTAACCTTGAACCGTGAACCATGGAACTTTGAACCTGACCAGTTACAAACATACTTCCAAAAAAAGGCGGGTTAAAAAATCGCCACCCTTTTTCATAATTTATTGGCATTTTGCAGGTGTGGGTGAATCTGCAGCATGATGATAGAAATATGAATAAATATCAAGAATATCTTTATCAGAAAGTTCTGCCCAATTGCCCTTGCAGCCGAATTCATCAAATTTTTTGTTTTTAAAAATCTCTTTCCATTGTTTCATTGTTTTATCCGCCGGGCTCATTTTAGGGGTTTTGGATTCAACCTCACCAGTTGCCGCACAGGCTTTATATACTTTTCGATAGGTGTATTTGCCTTTTCTTTTATTGCCGTCAGGTCCTTCGGAAGCAAACGCCATTGAAAAGGATACAATTGTAAAGATAAACACCATGATGGTAATGATACTTTTTTTAAACATGTTATATCTCCTTGTTTTCTTATTTTTTATAAAAATGAGGCTGTTTCAAAATGTTCAATTTTGTTCAAGATCAAGGAAGGCGAAAATTTTAACCACAGGAATACATGTAGTATTTCGAGGATTAAAATTTGAGCCTGACGCAGATATCGGACAGATAAGCGCAGACTTCGAAAGGAAACGTTTTGAAATTGGCTCAAATGGGTTATTTGAGTTCTTTAATCTCATATTTTCCGTCACCTTTGAAATCAATTTGAGCTTCGACATAATAGACGTCTTTTAAGGATTCTCTTACATCTTTTACCATGTAATAAGCTTCTCCGCTTCTTGCACCGGTTGGACATACAAAAACAACGGGCTTGTCATCAGGAAGTCCCTTGATTTTAGGCTCAAGTTTTTCGACAGGGATATTCATGGCTGTTTTAAAGGACCCTTTGGCAAATTCATCTGCATCTCTTACGTCGATGAGCATGATGGATTCAGGATTATTTGCGATAATGGATTTGAATCGTTCAAGATCAATAGAACCTTCAACTTTACCGGCTTGCACCTGTAAGGTCTCATTTGATTCACCATATGTCTTTTTCCATTCAGGGTATCCTTTGGCAAACACCTTGACGTTGGTGTATCCCATTTTAAGGGCTTTTGCTGCTGATTTATGGCTTAATCTGCATTTAAGACCACCGCAATAGAAAGTAATCGGGGTGTTAAGGTCCCTTGGCAGTTTCCCACTAAGGACGTCAAATTGAGTAAAAGGAATATTGATGGCTGTGGGGATATGTCCTTTATTAAATTTGGTTTTCTGCGGTCTTGCGTCAACAATTACGGTATTGTTTTCAGCAATCTGTTTTGCCACATACTCAGCACTTACAGAGGCATAATTTCCTTTCCGGCTGACCCATTCAGGATATCCCTTGGCAAACACTTTAATGTTTTTATACCCGAGTTTTTCAGCCTTTTTAGCTGATTTGTGGCTGAGTTTGCATTTAAGTCCGCCGCAATAATAAATTAACAGGGTATTTTTATCTTTTGGCAGAAGGTTAGACTTTTTATCAAATTCTGAAAATGGAATACTTACCGCCCCGGGGATATGACCCTTTGTGTATTTTACCTTGTAGGGTCTTGCATCAATGATCATCACATTTTCAGGCATTGGAACAGCCAGGTGTGCTTTTACAAACTTGGCATCCACGATGTCATGAAACATCCATGACGTATCTTCCACGGGAGTTACACCGGTTTTTGCCGTTTTTGTTGCCGTACATCCTGTCAACAGTACCAGACCTGCCAACAAGACCAAGATCAAGGTTTTTGCATTGTTTGCTTTCATTTGTTCTCCTTAAAGTTTTAATTGTTAGGTTATGGACCATTCATATATTATTGCTAATCGACATAGAGCAATGAGTGTGCCATTATAAAAACATTTATCAACCATGATTATAACAAATTAAATTTAATGAATATTTATAGCAGGATACTTCTTCCGGCGGTTTTCAATAAAATTATTTTTATTGCAAGAGTGTTAATGATGTGTTAACTTGATTGTTAACAGTGTTAATAATTGCGAGGACAATATGGATATCGGAAAACAATGGCGGCCTATCATTGATTCTGTCCAGGACGGCATCATCATTGTTGATGATAAGGGGTATTTTATTGCAGCCAATCAGACTGCCCAATTGATCACAGGATACACTGAAGAAGAATTGAAAGGCCAATCCTGCCGGATTTTGAATTGCACCGGATGTAAACTTGTCGGGAAAGGCAGAGGGAAGAAGTGGTGCGAACTTTTTTCTGAGGGGATTGTCAGGGAAAAAAAATGTGTGATTACCAACAGCCATAACAGGATCATACCGATTATTAAGAGTGCAACAGTACTTTTTAATGAGAAAAATGAGATTGTTGGTGCAGTTGAGACCCTGAAGGACATATCTGAAAATATCAACTATAAAAATGAACTGGCATCCATCAAACGGATGTATTACATTGATGACGGCTTTCATGGCATTATCGGAAGAACGCCTGTGATGCAGAGCCTTTATGAACATATAGAGAGTGTGGCGTCACTCGATACGCCGGTAGTGATTTTGGGGGAGAGCGGCACCGGAAAGGAAATGGTTGCCAAAGCACTCCATGAAACCGGGAACAGGGCATCCAAACCCTTTATTAAATTAGATTGTGCCGCGTTAAGTGAAAATATTCTTGAAAGTGAATTGTTCGGCCATGTAAAGGGTGCCTATACCGGTGCAGACAGTGACAGGATAGGAAGGTTTGAAGCCGCCCACAAGGGAACCATTTTCCTGGATGAAATCGGAGATATCCCCATTTCGGTTCAGGTTAAACTGCTCAGGGTTCTGGAAGAAAAAATGATTCAGCGGGTAGGAGCCAACAAATCCATTTCCGTTGATGTCAGGATAATTACAGCAACAAATAAAAATCTTGAAAAACTGATCGAAGAAGGATCATTCAGGGAAGATCTGTTTTTCAGAATCAATGTTTTTCCTTTAACCTGCCCACCGCTGCGCCGACGCAAAGATGATATTACGCTGATTATTCAGCATTTTATCAGTTTCCATGCCGAAAAAACAGGGAAAAATATTTTAGGATTTACCCCGGAAGCCATGCGGTTAATGGTGGCATACCGCTGGCCCGGGAATATCAGGGAATTGAGAAACAGTGTAGAGTATGCTTTTGTCCTGGCAAGGGGAAAAAGTATCGGGCCTGAACATCTGCCGGAAAAAATCACAAGCTTCAATCCTCTGGATACCAAACATCTAAAAAAAGTAGAGCACAACAGTACTGTCACGGTTGGACTGTCTGAAAAAGAAGCGCTTCTTAATGCGCTTCAACAGGCTGACGGGAATCAGACTAAAGCTGCCAAGATTTTAGGTGTCAGCCGGATAACCGTGTGGAAGCGCATTAAGAAACATGGAATACAGCTTAAGTGATCCGATTCAATCGTTTAAAGACGGATGGTTGTCTGTGTTAACAAGTCGTTAACCCCTTTGGCTAAAAAAATGTGTGTAAGGGCTATGACTGAAACAAGAGTAATTAATTTAAAACCCATGATGTTGTTTGTTTAAAGGCCAAAGGAATTTTTTTTAAAAAAAGATTCCTTTGGCACACTCATTGCTATCTGTATTGACTTGACATTATTTGTTAAAATAGAATTCAAATAAGGGATTTGAATATGAAAAAGGAAAATATACTTGTTGTTGCTATTATCTGTATCGCTGTTGCTGGTGTTATGATTTACAATAATTCGAAATCCGGAAAGCAGGCAGAAGTCACTTCAGGGAAAGGATCTGCCCAGACCAGCGATGCCTTAACCATAGGCTGGCAGGGTTATGTGAAGGGTATGGAATTGGCAAAAAGTCAGAACAAACATATTTTTTTATATTTTCATGCAGACTGGTGTACCTATTGCCAGCAACTTAAGAAGACAACATTTCGAAATGAAGCGGTTTTGAATTATTTAAAAGACAATTTTATCAGTATTTTAGTGGATACTGAGAAAAAAAAAGAACTTACCACACAATGGAAAGTCAGAGGGCTGCCAACTTTATGGTTTCTTAAACCGGACAATTCAAAGATCAGCAGTATCCCGGGGTTTGTCGATGCAAAACAATTTTTACGCATTTTGGAATATATCCATACGGCAAATTATGAAAAAATGAGTTTTAATGAATTTGTAAAAACACTATAGGAGAAATCATGACAGTCAGGAAAGTCACTTCTAAAATTTCACGCAGGGCATTTTTAAAAGGTTCTATTACAGCTGCAGGGTCTGTGGTTGCGACCACAAGTATTGCTCGAGCTGCCAAGTCGTTGAGTAGTGAAAAAAAAGAGCCTTTGG